>JAJFHR010000254.1 GCA_021775515.1 Hyphomicrobiales bacterium
TGGCGATCGTGCGTGTTTCACCGGGAATATTACCACCAACCATCAAGACCACGCCAAACTCGCCCATGGTGTGAGCAAAGGTGAGGGTAAGTGCAGAAATAACACCTGGCCACGCAAGTGGTAATTCCACCCGGTAAAAAGTTTTAATGTTGGACATGCCGCTGCACCACGCCGCCTCACGCAGATTAGCGGGAATAGCTTCAAAAGCACGCTGAATTGGCTGCACCGCAAACGGCAGATTAAAAACCAGAGAAGCAAACAAAAGCCCCTCAAACGTAAAAACCAATCCGCTGCCGAATACCGCGCGAAACAGTTGACCCAAAACCGTGTCATCACCAAAGGCCACCAGCAGATAAAATCCCAATACCGTGGGTGGCAAAACCAGCGGCAGGGCAATTAGTGCCTCAATCAGACCTTTAAATCGCAGGTTAGCCCAGGCTAAGGGCCGGGCAATCAATATAGCAAGGGGAACTAAGACCAGACATGTCCAGAAAGCCAGTTTGAAGGAAAGCGTCAGTGCGGACAAATCCATGCAGATATTCTACTCATCACAGGGTTTAGTACGTTTCCGGCCTTTGTTATATCAAAGCAGATGACAATAAGCACCAAACAAAACGGCCCAGGCAATGTAAGCCTGAGCCGGATTTAATTTGCCTGTATGTGTTTGTTAGGCTGTCAGAGGGACAATCTTGATTTCGACCCGTCTGTTTTGCGCTTTGCCACCAGCGGTTCTATTGCTGGCGATCGGTTGGCGCTCTCCCAACCCGCGCACCTGCAACCGCCGCGGGTCTACCTGCCTGTTGACCAGGAAATCTGCAACGGACTGAGCCCGTTGGGTTGACAGGTCGAGATTATAATCATCCGGACCATCGCTGTCCGTGTGGCCGTCAATATCCACTATCGACCGATTATACTCGTTCAACACCAGTGAAACCGAATTTAACACTTCATGAAATGCCGGTTTTATGTCGGCTCTGTCCGACCCGAAAGTAACGTTTCCAGGCATATTGAGCACGATGTCGTTGCCGACGCGGGTAACACTCACACCACTATCTTGCAGCCTTTCTCTCAACGCGGATTCCTGGCGGTCCATATAGGTACCGATGCCACCTCCGACAAGCGCTCCGACACCGGCGCCGATTAGAATACTGCTGCGTTTGCCGCCGCCAATTAGGGCACCACCAATACCACCGGCCAGGGCGCCAAGACCCGCACCAATCCCGGTTTTGCTGGCCTGCCTTTCACCGGTGTAAGGATTTGTCGAGCAAGAAGCCACTAAGAAAGAACCGGCAACCAACAGGATCGCATGCTTTTTCATGAAAATCTCCAATAGAAAAACCGCTGGGAAACATCGCGGTACACTTCGTTAAAACCTGTAATTCATCATCAATCAGACCCTTGTCACAGATATCATCTGCCAAGGCAATAAATGTTTTAATTCCTCTCCCGCGTCAGATCAAGCTCACGATGCGAACACGCCCTGACCATTAAGATTAATCAGATATTATGGTCAGATTTAGACGATTATTCCGCCGATAAAAACCCCGCCCGGTACACCTGGCTCCGCAATCAAACCGGCAACCGATGCAACACTTTCAACCAAAATCCGCTGAATAAATCGTCCTCAACAGACCTCCTGCCTGGCCACACAAAATCCTCAAAGATCAAAAAAACGCGTAAATTCACCTACCGGCTGGCGCTGGGTTTCGAGGTGGTTTTCCACAGCCGTTAAATCTGCATATCCCAATGACATGCCGCAAACGACAATCTGGTCTGTTGCGATATCTAGATGATCCCGAATAATCCTGTGATATTTCGCAAACGCTGCCTGGGGGCAGGTGTCCAGTCCGCGCGCCCGGGCGGCAATCATGATATTTTGTAAAAACATACCGTAGTCAAGCCAGCTTCCAATTTTCAACTCGCGATCGATGGTGAAAATAAGTCCGATCGGGGCATCGAAAAACATGAAATTGCGCCCGTGCTGAGTTTTCATTTTTTCCACATCGCCCTTTTCAATTCCAAGCAGGCCATAAAGATCCAACCCAACTTTTTTTCGCCTTGATCGATAGGGTTCTGAAAAACTATCGGGATAATAGCTGTAGTCGCTCTCATGTTGCTCGGCGGCGTTGTGATGTGCCTCCAGAAGCGCTGCGGACAGATCTCTCTTTGTTTTTCCGGCGATCACATTTACATGCCAGGGCTGCATGTTGGTACCGCTCGGCGCCCGACCTGAAACTTGCAAAATCTGCTCAATAACCCGACGCTCAACAGGCCTGTCAAGAAACCTGCGGAAAGATTTCCGGCTGTTTATGACAGCATCAACCACATCGGCAGTTTCACCATCACCCAAACGACGCTGACGGCCTGGATCAATCTCCATCAAACACCTTTTCACAACTTCAAAAACAACTTTTCAGCTCCGGAAAACCAAAATACAAGACAAAATAATTTCTACCGTACAAATACACTTTGCCAGCGATCAGTCAATTTGACCACTGAGATATTTCCTGAATTGAAATATGAAAACCGCCATATTGTAAATTTCTACCGCAGGCATTCGCTAATAAAGCTGGCGCGAACCGGCTGAAGCGCACCCATAAATTCAATTAGAATGATATTTAATAAAATATATATACTTTAGATTGTATTTTAATATCTTCATTAAATTAGGGGAAAATGAAGGTGTTTATAACCTCAAGGCCTGACTTTCAAATAACACGCCAGATATTATCAAATAAATGGGTTCAGTGCGGTCTAATAATCGCAACCTTGCTGATTGCAAATCTGGTTATAGAAAACCTAAGCTGGCAAAGCGGCCCTCTGTTTCATACCAGCATGGAACTCATTTCAACATTATTGGCTGCGATGATTGGTCTGATGGCCATCGTTCGATATTACAGCGAGAAAACTGATTTGATGTTGCTGGTGGCAACGGCTTTTTTCGGTACCGCTTTCCTCGATGCCTATCACACGCTCGTCACTGCCGTATTCTTCAAACAATTCATACCGCCTGAGTACACCTCGCTCCTGCCCTGGAGTTGGGTTGCTTCCAGGTGGTATTTATCGGTGGTATTATGTGCCAGCGCTTTCATCTGGCAACACAACGACCCGCTGCGCCTCACGACTAAACGCGGTGATGTATTCGTATATATTTCGGGCACTGTGTTCACCTTTATATGCTTGGTTTTTTTTGCTTTTTCCCCGCTGCCACAAACATATTTTGCCGGGTTTTTTATTCACCGGCCCGAAGAACTGGCAACGGCGGCGGTGTTTGCGATCGCACTTTTAGGATTTTTAAGGACAGGCAATTGGCGATCCAACTCGATTGAATATTGGCTGGTAGTCTCCCTGGTCATTAGCATTACCACCCAGCTTATTTACATGCCATTTTCCCATCAACTGTTTGATCATGAGTACGACATTGCCCATTTACTAAAAATTTCCAGTTATTTCACTGTTTTCACGGGCCTTTTGAAAAACATGCACCAAAGCTTTCGCCACGCCAAAACCGGCGAGGAAAGATTGCGCTCGACAATGGACGTCGTGTCAGAGGGAATTCTGGTGGTCGAAAAAACTGGCGTAATTCACTCCACCAATCATGCAATTGAACAGATGTTCGGCATCACCGAGGATAAACTCATCGGTGAGAATTTTACCATGCTGCTCTCATTGGACCAGGATTTGGCCTTAAACAACGAGCAAATTTTGATATTGGCAAATCAATATCTCGAGGCTGGCGAACCAAACCAGGTCCTCGAGGCAAAGCGTGCAGACAACACCCGGTTTCCAGTTAATCTTTCGGTCGGAAAATTCTCCATGGACAACCGGTTGATGTACGTGCTGTCCTTTAAGGATATAACCCGGCAATGCAAAACCGAAGACGCCATCAAACAAAAATCTGAGGAACTGGCCGAACAAACAAACACTGCCACCCTGATTGCCGAAGACCTGCGCCAGATCAAAAGTTTGCATCAAGACGCCATTCAAAACATTTTTGATGGATTTGTATTATGGGACAGCGATGACCGGCTGTTGATGTGCAATGACATATTCAAACAGACCTATAGCGGCCTAAGCGATATCATTGAAACCGGCGTTCGTTTTGAAGATTTTATCACTGAAGCATACCGGCGCAAGGTTCTTTGCTTCGCCAATGGCACCATGCAGGAAGCGATCAGCGAACGTATTCGAAAACACCGGGGATCCGTGGCGGCATTTGAAGAAAAAATGGTCGATGATCGCTGGGTCCGCGTCAGCGAGCGGGCGGCATCGGGAAACCGGATTATTGGTATCGTCACAGATATAACGGAGAGAAAAAACTGGGCCGGGCAAATTAAACGTCTGGCTGAAATAGATACGCTTACCGGACTGCCTAACCGGTTTTTGTTTCAGGAAAGGTTGCATCAGGCGCTCGCTCTGGCAAACCGCACGCAGGCAGCTTTGGGCATAATGTTGTTGGACGTTGATCAATTTAAAAACGTCAACGACACACTCGGCCATCGCCTAGGTGACGCAATGTTGGTTGAAGCGGCCCGCAGAATTTTGGACTGCGCCCGCGCCACCGACACGGTTGCACGATTAGGTGGTGATGAATTCGCCATCATCGCTACCAATCTTAAATCCCCGCTCGATGTTCAACATCTGGCAAAAAGAATTACAACCTCACTTGCTTCACCCTACCAACTGGAAAACCACACCATCTATTCCAGTTCCAGCATTGGCATCACGGTATTTCCACAAGACCAGGGCGGACCTGAAGAGTTGATGCGAAATTCCGACATTGCCCTTTACCGGGCCAAGGCCGAGGGAGGCGGTGCTTATCGGCTGTTTGATGAAGATATGAACGCAGAAATTCAGATGCGCCAAAAAACTGAAACCGAGCTTCGATCAGCTCTGAAAAACAACGAATTCATTCTCGCATACCAGCCACAAATAGACATTGGCACCGGTCGATTGGTCGGTATTGAAGCGCTCGTGCGCTGGCAACACCCCGAACGCGGTTGCTTGCCGCCAGGGGAGTTTATTGCTGTTGCGGAAAGTGCCGGTTTAATAATTCCGATGAGTGAATGGATATTGCTCGAAGCCTGCATGTTCAACAAAAACCTGCAGAAATGCGGCCTGGCTGACGTGACGGTTTCCGTCAATATCTCCCCTTTGCACTTTAACCAGCCCGGATTGCTGCAAACCGTTAAGGAGGCATTGAAGAAATCTTCCCTGGCGGCGGAGTTTCTTGAACTGGAAATTACCGAAAGTCTCGCCCTGACCCACACCGACAATATCATTCAAATGCTCAATCAATTGAAAAAAATTGGCGTAAACCTGGCTATTGACGATTTTGGTACCGGATATTCCTCGCTTTCGCGGCTCAAGGATTTTCCTGTCGACCGGTTAAAAATAGATCGGTCATTTGTCAGCGATCTCAGCCAAGAAATCGGCCATCAGGCGATCAGCAAGGCCATCGTTGATCTCGGTCACGCCTTGGGGCTTAAGGTCATAGCAGAAGGTGTGGAGCTTTATGAACATCTCAGCCTCTTGCACACCTTGGGTTGTGATGAAGCTCAAGGTTATTACATTGCCAAACCACTATTTGAAAATGACCTGATCGCTTTTTTACACAAACACGGCAAAAACGCTCGAAATTGCGCCCAAGCAACAAAAACCATACCAAGGCACGCAACAACAGCCTCTTAAAAAGTCCACCCCTGAGATCAGGAATTACCGATTATTGCGACCGCAGCCGGGGATCGAGAACATCGCGAATAGCATCGCCGAACAGATTAAAGCCAAACACAGCCAAACTGATCGCAACCCCGGGCCAAACCGCGACCCACGGGGCACTTTCCGCGTATTCTTCAGCGCCGCCCTGCAGCATCAATCCCCACGCAGGTGTTGGTTCCTGCACACCGAGCCCCAAGTAGGATAGAGAGGCCTCCAGCAAAATAGCCTGGCCTACGAAGGCTGTAATCATGATCAAAAAGGGCGCCATGACGTTTGGTACCATGTGGCGCAGAATGATGCGAATATGACTATATCCCAATGCGCGTGCGGCATCGATGTACGGAATCTCACGGATTGAAAGCGCCGTCGACCGCACCACTCTGGCACAGCGGGGAATAAACGGTATGGTAATCGCGATAATAACGTTTTGGATTCCCGTTCCAAAAATCGCTACAACAGCTAGCGCCATGATAATCAAAGGGAAAGCCATGAAAATATCCATGACCCGCTGAAAGATAAGGTCAATCTTGCCACCGAAATAGGCACTGCCAACCCCTAGAACCAGGCCGATAAAAGAGCCGATGAAGGCAGAAGTAAAACCAACAAACAAAGCCGTTCTCGCACCGTAAACAATTCGGGAGAGCAAATCGCGGCCAAATTGGTCTGTACCTAAAATAAATTCCCAACTCGGCGCCACCAGCATAAATTCGAAGGCATTTAACTCCGGATCATATGGTGCCAGAAAGTCTGCGAAAAGCGCCATCAACACCATTAGCAGGACAATACCTCCGCCAATAGCGCCCAGAGGCTGCTGACGCATAAATACTTTCAATTTGTCATACCAAGAAGCCTTGGTCGCCAGTTCTTCTAATTCTGCTTCAGTTGTTACAGCCATCAATCAATACCTCATGCGTAGCGAATGCGTGGATCAAGCCAGGCATAACAAATATCAACCAGGAAATTAGTGAAAACAAATACGGTCACAACCACCATAACCAATGCTTGAGTTAAGGTGAAATCCTGATTCAGGACGGATTCAACAAACAGTTTTCCAAGTCCATTTAAATTAAACACCTGCTCGGTGACAACAAGCCCGCCCATGAGAAAGGCAAATTCGATCCCGATCACGGTCACCACCGGTAACAAAGAATTTTTAAGCGCATGCCGGTTGATAATAAGTTTTTCAACCAAGCCTTTGGCCCGCGCGGTGCGGATGTAATCTTCACGCAACACTTCAAGCAGGGCTGAGCGCGTCATACGGGTGGCAACGGCGGAATAGCGGTACCCGGTAGCCACTGCCGGCCAGATCAGCTGCGACAGGTTCGCCCACAGATCCTCAAATGGCGATACATATTGTATCGGTGGCATCCAAGGCTCGCCAAACATTGCCTGGGTGGAAATCAGCAGACCGAGAATAATGATAATACCGAGCCAGAAAGACGGCATGGCAATGCCCGCAATCGAAAACGCACGGACAAAATAATCAATCCAGGTATTTTGTTTAACAGCGGAAATCGTGCCCAAAGGTATGGCAATGAAAATTGCCACTAAAGTTGCCATCACAGCTACCTGCAACGACAGTTGAAACCGCAAGCCGATTTCATAGGTAATCGCCCGGCCTGTCCACATGGACTCACCCATGTCGAAAGTCAGAAATCCAAAAATAAAGTCCCAGAATTGAACAAGAATAGGGTCATTAAGACCAAGGTTGTCGCGACACAGCTTTATCTGCTCGGGATCGGCATAAAGGCCGCTGCCGGCAAGACGCAGTTCACAGACATCTCCGGGAATAAGACGCAATACGAAAAATATCAAAATGGCTGCCCCGATCAGCGTCGGGATCATTAACAAAAGGCGCTTAAAAATATATTGAAACATAATAATCTCGTATATATCCCCCATCCACCGTGACGCTATAGCGCCGGTGGATGGGGGGTTTTGACAATATCAGCCGATATTATTTATCAAGCCAAATGTTATCCAGAGACTGGTTGAGATAGTGGCTTGGAGCAATCTTCCAGCCCTTAACGTATGACCGGTGAGGATTGATCTTGTACCACCACAAAGTTACACCGAGATGAGCCTGATCGCTGAGAGCGCGAGTTTCATATTCGCGCATATACTTGCGTTGCTCTTCTACGGATTCAGCCCGTGACAGTTTATCATAGATGCCTTCAAGAACGGGATCATCATACTGGCCGTAGTTGTTGCCAGCACTTCCCAAGAACTTCGTCACATCGGCAATCGGGTTGATGACGCTCTGGCAGTTGAAGTCGATGGAGACATCGAAATTCTTCTTTTTGCGCAGAATGTCATAAAACACCGGGCTGGGATTAACCTGCTGGGTGACGTTCATGCCGACCTTCTTCCACTGGTCGATCAACCATGTGCCCACAACCTTGTAAGGCTGATCAACACCACGATTGTTCAACGTGAAAGACATGCCTTCCTGACCTGCTTCTTTCAACAGACGTCTTGCTTCGGCACGGCTAGCTTTAATGTCCGTACCATAACCTGCAAGTTTAACCAGTTCGTCTTTGTTCGCTGCCAGAGGATGCTGCGGGAACACAACGCCGCCAACAGTTTTCACGATCGCGATTTTGGAGAGATACTTGGAACCACCCCAACGATCCACCGCCAGTGTCAAAGCTTTGCGGACGCGCACGTCATCAAAAGGTTTTTTCTTCTGGTTCGGCGTAACCATCAACACACAGTTCCAATCGCTTTCCTGGACGGTAACTTTATCGCCAAGCGCTTTGACAAGGTCATCACGTGCCTTTGGCGGAAAGCCGCGAAACTCGATGGCGGCACGGTCACCACGAATAGCCTGCAGGCGTAAAGCCATCTTAGGTGCAGATATCGCTTTAAACCCGTCAAGATAAGGTTGTCCCTTGAAGTGGTAATTTTCGTATTTTTTACCTTCGACAAATGACCCTGGTTGATGCTGAACAAAACGGAATGGACCAGTACCATTGATATTTTTCCTGTGCCAGGTATAGCCCTTTTCATCCAGATCCTTCTTCGAATAGATGAAGTTAAATGGGGTGGCAACAGCTGGAATGAAGGCGCCTGAGGCAAATTTCAGTTTAAATTCAACCGTATAATCATCAGTTGCTTCAACCGACTCAACCATTTTAAAGAACGCTTTGCGACTGCTGGCAACTCCTTCCGGTGGAAAAATTATTTTCTTGAAAGTCGCCACGACATCCTTTGCCGAAAGCGGCGTGCCGTCGTGAAATTTAATGTCCTTGCGGATCTTAAAGGTAAAGGTCTTGCCGCCATCTGCGCCGGCGGGAACATCACCTTCACATACATCACAGACAAAATCTGTTGGCGAGGATGGATTATTGGGGTTTACCCGGATCAGCAGGCTGTAAAATGGACGGATAGGATGGACCATTCCAAAGGTCGTTTCCACATGCCCGTCGTATGACGGTATTTTCGATCCCACCACGAAATTGAGAACTCCACCCATCTTCGGTTTCTCATCCGAGGCAGCCTTCGTCGGCGTCGCCGACATGCCAACGGCCATTACGGTACCTACCGCAAAAGCTGTGGCGTATTTTAAAGCAGCATATTTCATTACACTTTCCTCCCAGTTTTACACGAGGATCTTTTTTTAATCCTCTTGATGCATCACGCCTTGGTTTGAGGAGTGATTACACTTCCGAACAGGCCACCCAGTGGCCTGGTTTTACTTCCCTGAATTCGGGAATTGCTTTCGAACATCCATCAACCGCAGAAATACAGCGCGGATGAAAAACACACCCGCTCGGCGGATTTATCGGGCTTGGTATTTCGCCTTTCACCACCTGGTGTTTACGCTTATGTTCAATAGTTGGATCGGGTATCGGAACCGCCGACAGCAACGCCTTGGTATAGGGGTGCATCGGATTATCATATAATTCGTCGCAATCGGCCAATTCGACCATCTTTCCAAGATACATAACAGCGACACGATGGCAAAGATGGCGAACAACGCTTAGATCATGAGCGATAAACAGATAGGTGAGATTAAATTCATCACGCAAATCTTCCAGCAGGTTGATTACCTGTGCTTGGATTGAAACATCCAGCGCCGACACCGCTTCATCGCAGATAATGAACTCAGGCCGAACCGCCAAGGCCCGGGCGATGCCCACACGCTGGCGTTGCCCGCCACTCATTTCATGGGGATATCTATCGACAAACTTGGCATTTAACCCGCACACTGAGAGCAGTTCGAGAACCCGTTTATCACGGGTTTGCTGGTCCGGCTCAATATTGTGAACATGCATGGGCTCGGAGATAATCTCGCCAATCTTCATGCGCGGATTGAGCGAACTATAGGGATCTTGAAAAATAACCTGTATGCGCTGACGCATCGGCAACATTCCAACCCGGTTCAAATTGCCTAAATTTACGCTGTCATATTCGATATCGCCGGAAGTGGGTTTTTCAAGTTGCAGGATACACCGGCCGGTCGTTGTTTTTCCGCAGCCGGACTCTCCCACGAGCCCAAGGGTTTCCCCTTTTTTTATATCGAAGCTCACGCCGTCAACAGCTTTCACATGACCTACGACCTGGGGAATAAGCGCACCTTCGGTTACAGGAAAATGCATTTTGAGGTTTTTCACCCTCACCAAAACATCACTATCCTGACCCTGCGGCATACCTTCTACACTCATTACGCTGTCTCCAAGGCATTCAAAAGCTTTTCATGCTGCCAACAGGCCACAGTATGGCCCTTTTCAATAGTTTCCAAGACCGGCCCGTTCGATGTACATTTATCAATGGCAAAATTGCAGCGCGGTCTAAAGGCGCATCCTTTATCCAGCTTCGTCAGATCAGGCGGCTGGCCTTGAACCGGGTCAAGCTTAGCCTTTCGCGGCTGATCCATGCGAGGAACAGAGCGTAAAAGCGCCAACGTATAGGGGTGGCGCGGATAGTGGTAAACATCTTCCGCTGTACCACTTTCAATAATGCGGCCCGCATACATCACATTCACCCGGTCGGCATAACGCGCAACAACACCCAGATTATGGGTGATTACGATCAAAGCCACATCAAGCTCTCTTGTCAGATCTTTCATCAATTCGAGAATTTGCGCCTGAATTGTCACGTCAAGAGCGGTAGTTGGCTCATCAGCAATAATGAGTTTGGGGTTACACGACAGGGCCAGCGCAATCATAACGCGCTGCCGCATTCCGCCGCTCAAATGATGAGGATATTGTTTCAATCGCCTATCTGGATCAGAAATTCCGACTTTCCCGAGCAATTCAACTGCTCGGGCATTAGCTTCTTCTTTGTTTAAATTAAGATGCTGTTGCAGCGTTTCAGTGATCTGCAGCCCAATTGTCAAAACCGGATTAAGAGATGTCATGGGTTCCTGGAACACCATGGCTATTTGGCGCCCCCGCACGGTACGCATATCTTCATCACTTAAGGTGGCCAGATCCTGGCCCATGAATTTAATGTGCCCGCCGACAACCCGGCCTGGCGGATCGGGAATAAGTCTTAGGATTGACAGTGCGCTAACTGATTTTCCACAACCGGATTCCCCCACAACAGCAACAGTCTCTCCTTCTTCGACATCATAGGTAATGCCATCGACGGCCTTGACCACCCCGGCTGATGTGAAAAATTGAGTCTGAAGGTCCTCAACTTCAAGCAACTTCGCCACTAACCAATTACTCCCCTTTTGACTGTGGTCATCAAACCTTTATTTCAGAATGTTATCTCACTCCCAACGAACCTCAAGATGAAACCATACTTTAGTTTGAATGTAAGAACAATGTCATTGAAGTTTAAACTATCCCACCATGCGGATTCTATCATCGCATGAAATCCAGCCCGTGGTGGCTGTAAACATCTGTAATTAAATCGTTTTTCTTGTTAATCTCACAAACGCCACGAAACGGCTGTTCGCTATAATAGAACTAGAAATTCAATGAAATGTCTCTTGGCACCGAGTTGCAGCTAGCAATTGACAAGGCTTGTTTTTTCGGCAATGTGGGTTGCAATCTCAATCCGATCGTATCGCGAATTGCCAGATCATATTCCTTCAAGCCGGGCAATAATTCCTTGCGTGCACGTTGGCGCCAGGCGACATCCTCACCATACGCCTTGACTGCCTTATCGAGTGATTTTTCAACAATCTCGATTTTCACTTTCTTGCTGGTCAATCCTTTGCGGGCTTTAGACAAAAGTCTTTTGATTGTTTTTGTCCCGTCAATTGGCGTCAATAGCTTGGAAACGCTGGCCACAACCTTCGCCGCCTCTTTCGGCTCCATTCCCGCAATCTTAGATTTCAGTTGTTCAATTTCAGGGCCGAGCTTAACTAGTTTATCACTAGCCTCAACGGCCGCGATTAACGCAAAGATACTTTCGTAGGCCTCATCGGTTGTACGCTGGTAACGGCGATGAGCAGCTTTTCCGTTTTTGGTTAAAACGGCGAATTTTTTAGTTTCAACTTCCCAATTTTCCGGGATGGACTGCACCAACTGCGCGCGGTTTGCTTTAAGGGCAGCAGAATACTCGTCAAGTTCGCTGGTGTTTTGACCATTCGCCTTTTGCCGTGAGGCCTGTGATTCAGCCGACTTCAGCTCCGCGTCGATTTTGCGAATATCTTTTTGTATCGCTCTAACCTCGCGATGCAAACTGGCATAGGTTTCCTTGGCAGTGGAAATTTCAGCTTCGACTTTTCTGATGTCCTCACGGCGATCAAATACTGCCAGCGCGCTTACAAAACTCTCGTTTGTATTTGCCTGCATTTTTTTCGGCAGATAACTGAAATCCAGCTTGCTGGCCGTGGCAATGGCTTGGCGAATTTCTTCGCCGTTCGAGGCAAATTCAGCAAACACATATTCTTCCATGCAGACTTGCAATCGCGGATTAAGCGGAGGTGGTGCCGTGCTCGACGTCAACGAAATCCGGTTTGGAAGATAGTTCACTAAGGCAGGATAGGCGGCGACAATAAACAGGGCAAATAGTTGCAGCCCGATGAACGGGATAACCCCTTTGTACATTTGCACCGTTCGCACGGCAGCCGGAGCTACGCCGCGCAGATAAAACAATGCGAAGCCAAATGGCGGGGTTAGAAATGACGTTTGAATGTTCAAACCGATCATAACACCCAACCAGACGGCAGTCACATTTGCCGATGGGTCAAGCAGAAGAATTGGAGCGACAATCGGCACTACCACCACGGCGATTTCGATGAAATCAAGGAAGAAGCCCAGAACAAAAATCACCGCCATAACGATAACGAATTGTGTCCAGAAACCGCCAGGCAATCCGGTTAGAAATTCACGCACCAGTTCTTCGCCGCCAAATGCCCGGAAGGCTGCCGTTAACATGGCGGCACCTAGAAGAATAATGAAAACAAGAGACGTGGTCTTGGCGGTATCAATCATAACCCCGCGCAAGGTATCTTCAATCTTGAAGACCCGCCATCCGCTCCAGACAATCGACGTCAGGAAAAAGGCGACAGCAATGGCCGCTAGCACAATGCCGATCACATCGTCTGTACTTTTGATATTCTTGATGTTGGTCGAATAATTGGAGACAACAATAGCTATCGCCACAACTGACACTAACGCCATCAAGGCCGGATAAAAAGCGCTCCTTTGACCCTGCATCAAGCGATATCCGGCCATCATGGTCGACCCGATTGCGCCAATCGCACCGGCCTGGTTGACGGTAGCAATACCTGTAATAATCGAGCCCAAAACTATAAAGATCAAGGCTAGGGGCGGCACCAGTGTCACCAACACCTTGGATAAGAATTTTTTGTCAAATTTTCCTTCAAACGGAATGGGTGGAGCAAGTTTTGGGCGTATGACCGCTGTTATCAGGATAAAAACCATATACAAGCCCACCAGCACAAGGCCGGGAACAAACGCACCAAGGAACATATCACCGGCGCTCGTGGAGGCGACGCCAAATTCTGACGGCATGGAAAATTGCCCAGTACTTGCCTTGAACAACGCCTTGCGCGCCGTGCTGGCCTGATCAACAGCACTTGCCAATTGGTCAGCCAGAATAATCAACACAATAGAAGGTGGAATGATCTGTCCAAGTGTTCCTGAAGCAGCAATCGTGCCCGTCGCCAGGGCATTGGAATAATTATTGCGCATCATGGCAGGCAGGGAAATCAGCCCCATAGCCACAACGGTTGCACCAACAATGCCGGTAGTCGCTGCCAGCAAGGCACCGACAAAAACAACCGAAATTCCCAGACCGCCCGGGACCGGTCCAAACAACTGAGCCATCGTGATCAGCAGATCTTCGGCAATTTTGGACCGCTGAAGCATGATCCCCATGAAAATAAATAACGGGATTGCTATTAGCGTGTCACGTTCGACTTCCCAATAAACGCCCCTGAAATTTGTCACACCTGCGCGCAACCATTGGATCGGTCCACCCTGGGCAAAATAGGCGCTTGCATCCCCGGCAAATAAATATCCCGTCGCCGCTGCAAGAGTAATGGTTAGAATGGCGGAACCGGGCAGTGCAAACGCAACGGGAAACCCCGAGGCCAAAGCCGACGCCATGATAATGACCAATATGGCTAGAAAGACCAGTTCCATAGTAGAGAGATCGCCTCTTTGTTAGTGTATAACCGCGCCATCCAAATGCCGACCGCCGGGTTCATTTTGAATATCCGCGACGCTCTCCAGAAGGTAGCTGGAAAATTGAATCATCATTGAAATGGCAAATATCGCCAAAAAACCCGCCATCAGATATTTCACGTACATACCGAAGCCGGACTGAGATACTTCAATAATAAGCAGTGGCGCGTTGATAATGTTGGCCTCGCCCCACAGGCCCATAATCAAAATCACCCAGCATAAGCTCATCCCAAGCAAAATGGAGCCGATGGCATTCACCTTTCCTCGAGTTTTTTGAGGAAAACCTGCGTACAGAACATCAACGCGCACGTGGCCTTCTTCAATCAGCGTGTGGGCGCTGGCAAACAGAAATAAAGCCGCATACCAAAACCGCACCAAATCCCCCATGAACGCCTGCTCATACGAAAAGATAAAGCGGGTAATCACAATCATAAATTCAGCCAGAACAACAAGAAGAGCCAACCAAGTAAAACCGAGGCTGCGGCTAAAGAATGCAATGACGATGGAAAGCGCTATAAGTGGAAAATGAACATATGGCGCCCGAAATTTGGAGCGCCCCAATGAAGTCGTGAGTTCATCGCCAACGACGGATGCGAGTAAATTTTCAACGCGCAAAAATGATATCGTTGCATCCGCCAGCCCAACCAGCAAGACAAACCAGAAAGCTGCCCGAATGATATAAGCAGAAATATCAGTCATCGTCTGACTGTCTTGCCTCAGGGTTCGGGATTTTTTCTTCAGGACATA
>JAJFHR010000255.1 GCA_021775515.1 Hyphomicrobiales bacterium
GTTCAGCACCATCCCCTCGCCGTGCAGCCCATCCGGTAACTTATCCGGGTAAGTCGGATAGGTCCCCATAGTACGGCCGCGCTGTTGGATAAGGGCTAGGACGGCATCGATGAAGGGGGTCTCAATGCCGACCAGAGTGCCCATTTCCTGAACTGCGGTGACCAGAGCATCAATTTCCATAGGCTTGCCCCCCTCCAGGTCCTGCAACATCGAGGTGCGGTGGGCTCCTACTTCAGCTGCACCATTGATACGGCGATGAAGGTCAACCCGAAACTTAACACCCAGTGCCTCGCCAATTTTTTGCGCTTCGATCATCATCGAGCGAGACAACATGCGTGTGCCCGACGAGGTAGCCACTACATCAAGTGTTGCGCCGGTCAGCGCGGAAATTGGGTTAAAACACAAATTACCCCAAAGTTTGATCCATATATCGTCGCGAATATTATCTCTAACCGGCGCTTTAAATCCAGCCCGCTCCAGAGCTTCACTTAACACCTGGCAACGCTCACTCATTTGGCCATCCGGCTCACCTAAGGTGAACTTGTTGCCATATTTATGGGCAATGACGCCAGGACTTACAATTTCAGTCGCCGGATAGACCACACACCCAATCGCCCTTTCGGGACCGATGATATCCCATTGCCAACCGCCCGGATCGACACTTTCCAACTGATGATTATTGTAAATCCCCGGATGATTGTAAAAATACCACCACGGAACCCCGTTCATGGCGGTAACGACGGCGGTTTTTTCGCCCAACAAAGGCGCCATTTGTTCAGCGGTTTCATAGGCCTGATGAGCCTTGAGCGCGACGATGACATAATCCTGCTCACCGGCCTCATGCGGATCATCCGTAAACCGGCAATGGGCAATTTTCTCCTCACCGTCAACAATCAGCTTTAGGCCATTCTTTTTCATCGCCGCCAGATGATTGCCACGTGCGATGCACGTTACCTCATGTCCTGTCAAAGCCAGTGGCACAGCAAGATAGCCGCCAATCGCCCCGGTACCATAGATTGCAATTTTCATTAGCCAAACTCCCCGGCAGTCAGAATTTAAATTTTCAATGTCTATCTTTAGGGAATGTCTCCATCAAAAAAATGAGGCGAAAAGTCGCAGCTTTTTGGGACGATATGCCGCACCGGAGACAATCTGGCGTTATCGGCCCGCAATCTGTTTGTTTTAGATTTATGAAAATAAGGGTCTAATTCGACTTGCGATAACCAGCCTTAATTGCCCCTTCTTCCTCGCAAAACCACCTGCCCTGATTTAATTCAGATATTCGAGTTGCCGAAAATTGAGGGTTGTTTGGCATCATATAGACCTTGTTTTGAGTGCCATCCACAAACGCCTTGATTGCACAGCCATTTAGATCATTGATCCATTCAACCGCGCGTTTCCCCTGGCGCCACTCCCACGGTGCCACATAAACGCTTCCCCACATCCCGACACTGTGTGAGCGTCCATCAAGATGGTTGAGCCAATAATCACGCGGGCCTTTTGGATTAACCAGGGCAAGCCCATGTGTGGCAAGCTCTGCTGAAAGATCAAGACCATAGACCCGGCATTTTCCCCTGCCAATAGTTACAGATCGTGTGTTTGACAAGCGGCAGGTTACTTCTGCCTTGCCGATAAAGGATCTGAGATGGTCAATCGCGGCTTGCCCGCATGGCCAGAATTTTCCGTTTCGAATACACGTTTGGGAAACTTCAGGCGCATCAATGCCAAAAAGTTCGATGCGCATGAGACCGATTTGAATTAGATCGCCGGCAAGAACGGTCGCCCGGCCAACGATGTTTTTGAAATCGGTAGAGGCTGACACCGGCGGCGCAAAGGCGCTGACAATAACACCGGCAAGAAGATAAGGTTTAAGAGAAAATCGCATGGCGATTGGCAATTACAGCCGCCTGGGTCCGGCTATGACAGCTTAATTTGCGTAAGATATTACCGACGTGATATTTGACGGTGGCTTCCGACAGGTCAAGATCATAAGCGATTTGCTTGTTCAACCTCCCTTCCTTGAGATGGGCAAACACCTGTGTCTCTTTAGGAGAGAGTTTGGAGATTTTGTAATAAAGCTGCACCCTGTCATTCTCTTCATCTACCAGGGGTTTGTTAACCTGCGCTGCATCTGTTTTCCCCGCCATTACAGCTTTGACAACTTCTTTAATTTGCTTTGGTGAGTGCAATTTGGAAACAATTCCGCCAACCCCGCGCTCTCGGCAAAAATTTTCCAGGGCTATATCTTCTTGTTCCAGAATAACAATAACGGATTTGGCATTCACCTTCTCTATTACTTTTTCAAGGCCGAACACGCCTTTTGATCCTGGAGTGCTGGCGTTGAACAAAATAAACGTCCCCGGCCGTCTTCTGGCAATTCTGATAATTTCGGTGTGTTCGACGACCGCACGCACACTTAAAGCGCCGCATTGCCATAACAGCGATGACAGCGCGTCTGTAAAAAGCGGGTGAGGATCAACGACGAGGAAGTGAGATAACAACGGCTGCCGGATCTCGCTCTTATTTGCTACCGAGGTTAGGTTTCCATCGTTTTGGGATGTGACGACGACATAGCTCATGCGACATTCTCTAGAGTAAAGTTGGCGCCCGCGCCTGAGTGCCCGAAAGCACTCAAGCGGCAAATAAAAACGCCTAGTTCATCGTAGGTATGCTGAACTCAGCACCATCTTTAATGCCTGAAGGCCAGCGTGACGTTACAGTTTTTGTTTTGGTGTAAAACCTTATTGAATCAGGACCGTGCTGGTTTAAATCGCCAAATCCCGATCGTTTCCAACCGCCAAACGTATAATAAGCCAACGGAACGGGGATCGGCACATTAACACCGACCATGCCGACGTTGACCCGCGAAGAAAAATCACGGGCAGCATCACCGTCTCGCGTATAAATAGCAACGCCATTGCCATATTCATGCTCGGAAGCAAGCCGCAGACCTTCTTCGTAATCGTTGGCTCGTAGAACCGACAGAACAGGTCCAAAAATCTCTTCCTTATAAATGCGCATGTCTTCTTTCACATTGTCGAACAGACACCCGCCCATGTAGTAGCCATCTTCATAGCCCTGCATGGTAAAGTCGCGGCCATCGACCACCAGGTCGGCCCCTTCCCCGATACCCACTTCGACGTAATCTTTAACTCGTTGTAATGCTTGCGCTGTCACCAGCGGCCCATAGTCAGCATTCAAATCCGTTGCCGGTCCTATTTTTAAACTTTCAACCCGCGGAACCAGTTTTTCAACCAGGGCATCCGCCGTAGTCTTGCCGACTGGAACCGCAACCGAAATTGCCATACAGCGTTCACCAGCTGACCCATACCCAGCGCCGATCAAAGCATCAACCGCTTGGTCGAGATCAGCGTCAGGCATAATAATCATGTGGTTCTTGGCGCCGCCAAAACACTGCACGCGTTTTCCTGTTGCCGTCCCGCGCGAGTAGATATATTCGGCAATTGCTGACGAGCCGACAAAGCCAATGGCCTTAATATCAGCATCATCAAGAATGGCATCAACGGCTTCTTTGTCACCGTTGACGACATTAAGAATTCCAGCAGGCAGTCCCGCTTCCAATAAAAGTTCAGCCAACCGCAGAGGAACCGAGGGGTCGCGTTCCGACGGTTTGAGAATAAAGGCGTTGCCAACGGCAATCGCGGGGGCAAATTTCCACATCGGAATCATCGCCGGAAAGTTAAACGGTGTAATGCCGGCGACCACACCGAGAGGCTGGCGCATGGAATACATATCAATTCCCGGGCCCGCAGCTTCGCTAAATTCACCTTTAAGGAGATGTGGAATGCCGCAGGCAAATTCAACAACTTCCACACCGCGTTGAATATCACCTCTGGAATCCGGAATAGTTTTGCCATGTTCGCGCGACAGCAATTCGGCCAGGCTCTCAGCTTCGTCACGAATTAGCTCAAGAAACTTGAACATCACGCGCGCGCGTTTTTGCGGATTTTCCGCTGCCCAGGCAATCTGAGCCTCCTTGGCATTTTCAACCGCAGCCCTCAATTCCGCCTGATTAGCCAGGGGCACCTTTGACTGTACCTCTCCCGTCGAGGGATTAAATATGTCCGCAAACCTGCCGGACGTTCCTGCGACGCGTTTTCCGCCGATAAAATGATAGAGTTCAGTGGTCATTCCACCCCCCAAATTAAAGAAACCGATTTGAAACCATGATAGCACTGTTTAAAAATGCACATCTACGGTATAAATTGCCAATCCATTGTGCAAATAAAGCCATATAAAAGGCCGCTTCCATGCATAGTACACCGTATAACTGGGATGACCTCAGATTTTTTCTCGCCGTCGCCAGAACCGGGAGGCTGACTGCCGCTGCCCGGCAGTTGGGAGCCGAACATACCACTGTCAGCCGGCGTGTCACCAACCTCGAAAAAGCGATGAACGCCAAGCTCTTTGAGCGTAGACCCCAGGGCTATTCCCTGACGGAACAAGGCACCAAACTGCTAATCTCAGCCGAAGAAATAGAAAGCGTGGCAATTACTGCCCAGGGTGAAATTACCGATGCTGATTATGCCTTGAGCGGTGCTGTGCGCGTCGGTTCACCTGACGGGTTTGGAACTTATTTTCTCGCCCCCTGTCTGGCAAAGTTATCGCTTCTCCACAGTGATCTGGAATTACAATTGGTCACCATGCCCAGAGTTTTCAGTCTGTCAAAACGCGAAGCCGATATAGCCATCGGACTGGAACGCCCCCGTGAAGGAAGACTGCATTCACGAAAGTTGACTAATTACACCCTCTGCCTTTTTGCATCGAAAGAATACCTGTCACGATCTCCTGTTATTCACGATGTAGGCGACCTTAACGCTCACCGTATCCTCGGCTACATTGACGATCTGATTTTCACGCCCGAATTGGATTATATGCCCGAGGTATCAAAATCAATTCGTCCGCAACTGACCTCCACAAGCGTCGTGGTGCAAATGATGGCAACAAAGGCAGGTGCGGGAATTTGCGTGTTACCGACATTCATCGCCGCGCGTGATCCCGATCTCGTTGCCATTTTAGCCGATAAAATTATGCTGGTGCGTTCGTTTTGGCTGATTGTGCATTCCGATATGCGAGACCTTGCCCGCATCAAAACAGTGAGCGATTTTGTCGCTGGAGATATTCGCGACAAAAGAGATATTTTTTTACACAACCCTCTGTCTTAAAACCCCTGCGGGTTATCGCAAGACAAGAAAATTCTCCGCCTGAAAGCTGCCTAAATTTAGCAACAATTGATTGTCATAGTCGCTCTCAACGATTGATCAAACGGCGGAGGACAGCCATGACTAAAAGGACGATATGTGCGTTGATTGCTGGTTTCATTGCAGCATTCGGTTTTACCAGCGCTTCGACATCTGCAAAGGCGCATGGACAATACGAGCGCTCCGGTATGTCTCGATATGGTCACATGGGAGCCAGGCACCATTCCACAGGTGGTTGGTATAGCAACCGGGCGCACCGGGGCTTCAGGATGCAAAAACGCATCGACCGTTTCATGTCGCGATATGATACCAATAAAGACAGCAAAATCACTCAGGAAGAAATTGATACGACCCGGACCGAAGACCTCAATAAATTTGACAAAGATAAAAATGGTAAGCTGAGCCTGAACGAATTCCAGGATTTGTGGGTTAAGCGCAACCGCGAACGCATTGTCAGACGCTTTCAAAGATTTGATAAAGATGGCGATGCCGAGGTAACGCTTGAAGAATACAAAGAACCGAAGGCCCGGATGGTCGAACGGTTGGATCGCAATGGCGATGGTGCCTTAACCAGAAACGATCGCAGAAAATATCGCCATTTCGGAGATAGGCGAGGCTATCGTGGCGATATGGAAAGGCGTCGTTATCGTGGCGATAATGACGATGACGGCAGAGGACCGATGAGACCAATGGGTCCCCCGAAAGACCAATAGAGAAGATCAGTAGATTTATCTTTGTCACTTGTTATTCTTTGCCGGAAATTCCCGTATTCTCCTCAATGCGGACCAATTTCCGGCCAAGTTTTGCTTCCCGGTGAATGGTATAAAGCGACGCAGCAATGATAATTGCCGCGCCAATAAATACGGTCTGATCTGGCCAGTCGCCAAAAAGCAAAAAACCGACGGCCAGCGCGTATATCAATCTGGTGTAATCAAGCGAGGTAATTGCGCTCGCCTCCCCGGCTCTATAGGCATAAATATTGCAGCTTTGCACCACCACACCGACAACCCCGATTGCCACTAAAAGCCCGAGTTCGGTCAGCGTCGGCGTTTGCCAATACCAGATCGCGGGCACGATCATAAAAACGCCAACACCAACGGATTGATAAGCCACAATCGTCATTGCCTTATCCGTTTGGGAAATTTTGCGGATAATAGCCATTACCATTCCAGCCCCCGCAGCACCCCCCAGTGCCATTAGCCCATAAATATTAAAAGCGCCGCCAACACCGCTGGGCTGCATAACAATAATGACACCCAAAAATCCGATTATGACGGCTGACCAGCGCCTAATTCCAACGGTTTCACCCAAAAAAAGAATGGCAAAAATCGTGACAAAAAAGGATTTCGAAAAGCCGATGGTTGTTGCATCCGCCAACGGCATATTAATGACCGCGGCAAATCCCAACAACATCGCCACCAAGGCCCCAAAAATACGCAGTAAATGCAGGCTTACATGACGGGTTTTGAACGCCTCGGGGAAATGGCGAACCAAAACCGGCAGAACAACCAGCATGATGAATAATTGCCGAAACAGGATAATTTCTGTTAGGTGAAGTGTCTCGCCGACGATCTTTATCAAGGTTATCTGTACAACGGAAACACCGGCTGAAATTAGAGCCCAAATGCTGCCGCGAACATTTCCGGGCAAAGATGCCCACCACCTGGATCTGCCGACGATCTGGCCGATTAATTTGGTAATCAAGTCTGTGGATCTGGCTAGCATGGCTGGGCTATAGATTGAACTGGGAGGCAGAAGATATAGCGGGCGAAACCCGACAGTCTCCGCTTAGGGCGAATCGAAGGAATACCGGACTTTTCCACCCTATCCCAAAACCCCCGCCAACACCAAATTACGGATGGCGGCAAATCTCGCACCCGCACTGAGCAAATCAGATATTGCAGGAACACAACCATTGCGTATATCTGTATAGGCTGAATGGATCTATCGAAACCACAATACTGGACGACATATGCTTGCGCTCATTTCTCCCGCCAAGAAATTGGACTTTGAAACCGAACCAACTTTCGACACCCATACTCAACCAGTGTTGCTGGAGCAGGCAGAAAAACTGGCAAGGCGGGCCCGCAGGCTGTGCATAAAAGATTTGGCCCTAACGATGAATTTAAGCGACCAGCTTGCCGAACTTAATTTTCAACGTTATCAGGCGTTTAAAACGCCCTTTAACCTTGGCAACGCCAAACAAGCCGCCCTGGTTTTTAATGGTGATACCTATGTCGGACTGGACGCATCAAACCTGAGTGAGGAAGATCTGGTATTTGCGCAGGATAATTTACGTATTCTTTCCGGTCTCTACGGATTGCTTAGGCCTTTGGATCTCATACAACCCTATAGACTTGAAATGGGTGCGAGATTTCAGCCCCCCAGAGCCACCGACCTCTACCAATTTTGGGGAAGCAAACTCACTGATTCTATAAATGAATTGGTGGCAAAACTCGGCCATACGCGGGTGATCAACCTGGCCTCAAACGAATATTTCAAAGCCGTAAAACCCAAACAATTATCAGTTCCCGTGATTACCCCGG
>JAJFHR010000256.1 GCA_021775515.1 Hyphomicrobiales bacterium
AACTGGGTATCATTGCGCAAGGGTTAGATGAAACCAGTGGGGGTGCGGTGTCGCGCGCGATGAAAACCGCCAAATTCAAAGCTAAACAGGGTACCTTCATGGAAATTTTGGCTCCCGCACACCTAAAACTTGACCGCATTATCGTCGCTGGCATTGCCGGAGATGATAAGTTGACGTTGCATGATTGGGAGCGTTTTGGCGGCGGGCTTTTCGCCAAACTTTCAGCGGCAAAGGCTATTTCAGCCACCCTCGTTTTGGAGGATGCGGGCAAGGATGAGATTGCGCCAGAAGAGGTGGCCCGGGCACTTCACGGGGCATATCTGCGCAGCTATAAATTCGACATATACAAGGGCAAGCTTAAAGACAAAAAGAAAGAAGAAAATAATAACGATAACGGCGTGGAGAAATTGAACGTTCAATGCGCCAAACCTGCGGCCGTGCGAAAAATTCATTCAGCGCTGGGTGGGGTGGTGCAGGGTGTATTTGTTGCCCGCGATTTGGTCAATGAACCGGCAAATATTCTCTTCCCGGCCGAATTTGCTGCGCGGGCTAAAAATTTGACCAAGCTTGGTGTAAAGGTCGAGGTGCTCGGCGAAAAACAAATGGAAAAGTTGGAAATGCACGCACTTTTGGGCGTGGGGCAGGGCAGCGTCAGAGATTCCCAGCTTGTGGTTATGCAGTGGAATGGTGGACGTAAAGACCAAAAACCCGTCGCCTTTGTCGGAAAAGGCGTGACTTTCGATACTGGCGGCATTTCGCTCAAGCCCGGTGCCGGTATGGGAGATATGAAGGGGGATATGGGCGGCGCTGCATGTGTAGCCGGTCTCATGCACGCCCTTGCTGCCCGCAAGGCCAAGGCCAATGTGATCGGCGTTCTGGCTCTGGCTGAAAACATGCCCGATGCAGCAGCGCAAAGGCCGGGAGATGTGGTTACGTCGATGTCCGGTCAAACTATCGAAATTCTCAATACTGATGCTGAAGGACGCCTCGTGCTGGCTGATGCGCTTTGGTATACTAAAGAGCGCTTCAAGCCCCAGTTTATGATAAATCTTGCGACCCTTACCGGCGCAATTTTGGTCGCACTGGGGCAAAACCATGCAGGGTTGTTTTCGAATAATGATGATTTGTCTCAAAGGCTTGCAGAGGCGGGTCTTGCCACCGGTGAAAAAGTGTGGCGTCTGCCGCTTGGGCCGGAATACGATAAAATGATTGATTGCGATATTGCCGATATGAAGAATATCGGGGGTAGATATGCAGGGTCGATAACCGCTGCACAGTTTTTGCAGCGGTTCGTCGATGATGTGCCGTGGGCGCATTTGGATATTGCCGGTACGGCGATGAATTCGCCCAAGAATGAAATCAACCAAAGCTGGGGGTCGGGGTTTGGTGTGAGATTACTCAATCAACTTGTTGCAGATCATTATGAAGGCTAGGGTCCTGTTCCCTATTGACGGGCCGTTGGTATACTGAGTTTTCAAGTCTGCATCATTGAGTTTTCAATCTAGTTTCCCAGCCCTGCTACTCGTGATCGGTAAGGGGCAATATTGACCGATTTAATTTTGTTCAACAGGCTTTAACGGTGCGGATTTTTTCGATAGGCTCAGGTTCGTCCCGAATTTTTCAACATGTCCTGATCGGTCTTTCTGACAAGTTGATTGAGCAGTTCAAGCCCGGCCATGAATGACTGAAATTTTATTCTACCATCTGGAGCAATCCACCCTGGAGCGAGTTTTGCCCGAATTGCTCGAAAAGAGCCTTGAGAGAGGCTGGAACGTAATTGTGCAGGCGGGATCGGAAGAGCGGGTGGACGCACTTGATGCCGTATTGTGGACCTTCCGGGAGGATGCTTTTTTGCCTCATGGAACGGATCAGAATTCTGATCCGCAATCCCAACCCATATTGTTGACGACGGGAACGGCCAACCAAAATAACGCTCAAATCCGTTTTTTGGTGGATGGCGCGGAAATTGATGATGTCGACCAATATGTGCGTGTTGTCTTTATGTTCGATGGCCGCGATCCCGACCCGTTGGCGCGGGCGCGGGAACAATGGAAAGCATTCAAAAATACTGATCATAAAGTGACCTACTGGTCGCAAAATGAGACAGGAAAATGGGAGCAAAAAGCCTGATATGAAATTAAAATACCGTCTTTTAACCGGTGTGGACGACCTTTCGTTTTGCGAAAAAGTGTCCAGGGCTCTCGAAGATGGCTATGAACTTTACGGATCGCCAACGGCAACCTTTGACGGTCACAAAGTGATCGTCGCTCAGGCTGTGATCTTGGCCAAAAAGGAAATCGAGAAATGACCATGACTTTTTACGACCTTGCCGGGGCGCAGGATGAGCGATTTTCACCGCACTGCTGGCGCGCGCGCATGGCCATTGCCCACAAAGGGCTCAATGTCAGCATTGAACCGGTTCATTTTCTTGATATTGCAAAGATTAAAGGAGGTGACTTTCGATCCGTGCCGGTTCTCACCGACAATAACATATACCTTAAGGACAGTTTTGCCATTGCCGAATACCTGGAAGA
>JAJFHR010000257.1 GCA_021775515.1 Hyphomicrobiales bacterium
CGCGGGCCAGATGAGCCAACACCTCATCGAGGAAATTATCGGTGATGGCCAAGGGGCCGTTGGGATTAAAGCGGCTGTCCAAGTCACCATCAGCGTCGGGATGAATATGATGCAGACTGAAAATAGCCCCAGTACTGCGCCAAAAAGCCGCCATCACATGATGGGCGCCGGTGTAATAAAGGGTTTCAAGACCCGTTTTGAAAACCTTTGTTCTAAGGTCCGCCATTGTTCAATCTACTCATACACCAAATACATGTGGAGCCAGAGCCAGTGTCTGGTTTAAAACCTCGCACCGTTAAGTATGCCAACCATTTATTGAGGATTGTTTGATAAATTATGAAAAAATGAGAACTGGTAATTGACCTGATTTTCAATAAACAAGCCCATCGCTACAATTTCCGCTATTGGGTGAGTATCGGAGTTGGCATGAATATAGCTGATCCCAGATCAATTAAGGCGATTGCAGTTGCGCCAGCGCCTAAATTGGGCGTGGGTGCCGATGATATATCAGAAATAAAAGTCTATACCGAAATCACCGACATCGCGGCCATTTGGACTGAATTCGAAACTTCGGCAATTCATACCGTGTTTCAAACCTGCAATTGGCTTAGCGCCTGGCAAAAACATGTCGGGTCAAAATCAGCAACAGTCCCTCAAATCGTGGTCGGTTTTGCCTCCGACCGTACAGTACAGTTTATCTTGCCGTTGGCCATCAAGCGCCGGGGCATCGTGCGCATTTTGAGTTTTTTGGGTTGTGAGGAAGCCAGTTACCAGTTTGGATTGTTCGCACCTCAGTTTCTAAAAACTCTGACACCAGAGTGTATTGAGAAACTGTCGCAAGGCATTGCGCGCGCGTTGCCTGCTTTTGATATAGTCCGCTTCAAGCGCCAGCCTTTCGACTGGCAAGGCCATGGCAATCCAATGGCTAAGTTCTCTCACCACCCCTCACCGAGCAATGGTTTTGCAATCACCTTAAACGCTGATTATGAAAAGCTGTACGCGGCAACAAGATCCTGGAAAAGTCGAAGTAAAATTTTACGCCGTGAGCAAAAAATCGCCGGCAGTGGTGAGCTGGAATACAAACGTTGCGCGGGCCGGACCGAGAGCTTCAGAGTTCTTGATATAATGTTTGCGCAAAAAGAAAAACGGTTCTGCGAAATGGGCGTGGCAAATTTTTTGACGCGGCCCGGTGTGCAGGACTTCTACCGCTGCCTTGGTGACGGCGACAGTGGTTCATCCCTGCTCGAACTTTTGTATTTTAAGTGTGGCAATAAAGTTCTGGCCGTAATAATGGGAGCACCCTACCGTGGCCGCGTGTTCGGCTTAATCAATTCAATGACAGATGGTCCGTTGCGCCACTATTCACCGGGCATACATACGCTTCACCACGACATTGAGCAATTCTGCAACCGTGGCTTTGATGTTTACGATCTGGGTGTGGGAGAAAACAGCTACAAAGATCAATGGGCAGATCAGGAGATCGGCTTATTTGATACAATCATTCCAACAAGTTTCGCCGGACACATTTACGCCGCCGGATCGCAGTTGATGTTGTGGTGCAAACACAGAATAAAACATTCCAGACCTTTATGGGCGGTCTACCTTCGCTGCCGGTCAAAATTGTCTTTGTTCAAAAAATCTGGTGGCTGTAAACCGGTCGATGAAACTATATGAACAGTTCGGGCTTTAGGCAGCGGCTGCACGGCGAGCAAACTTCATCGATTTAAGAGCATCGATCGCCGTAGGTTTGCCCGTGGTTACCAGGCCTATAGCGCCGGAAGAGACATCAACCATCTGTTCCACCAGGTTTTCTCTCGAACTGTCAGCGCTTTCTTTGTGCGGTAAAAAGGCAATATTGACGTCACTTGAATGCGCCAGAGACCACATCGCAGAACCAACATGGGCCATTCCGCTGTCAATAATCACATAGTCATAGGCATGGGCAAAGGCGTCGACCACCACGTCCAGCCGCATCTCTGCATCATCATCGTTGTTAAAATTAGCCTGGCTTCCCACCGGAACAATGTGAATTGTGGAATGGACATCCTGAATAACAACGTCAGAAAACGGTGCCTGCCCGGTAATAAGATCGGCTAACCCCTGGAATGCGGTGAGATGAAACGCGCTGCTGAGATTTTGCATCAAAAAGTCGGCATCGATCAACAGTACGGAATTCCCCTCGGCTGAGAGGCATCGTGCCAAGGCTGCAATTGCCATCGATCTATCAAAACTTGGTATCGCAGATGCCGCCAATATTTTGGTGCCGCGATCCGCCACAGAGGCCTCAGAGACAAATTTTTGCAATCCTTCGATGCCGCGCCGATAATTGTTGTTGTTGGAAACAAGCGTCTCAAGTTCTCGTTCTACATGTTTATGAGCCCGGTCTGAAATGCCGGGGAGTTCGGCCACAAGTGGAACTTTGTCGGTCTTTTCTTTTGCCTTAAAAACATGCTCCGGCAACAACTTGCGATCACGGAGCATTTGTCTTTCGCCATCGGTAGAAATTGAGCCTGACGGTGCGATTGCGCCAGATGGTGAGATTGCGAATATTTCCAGGAGAAACGCCACTACAACACCAAAAATCAGAGCCCCCAAAGTCAGCAATATCAAGATCGGTCCCTTTTTGGGAAATGATGGTGTATTGGAAACATAAGCACGCGAAATAATTCGGGCATTGGGCGACTGGGTTTCGATATCCGCTCTGGCACTGGCTTCTCTGAAACGACCCATATAAGTTTCAAGCAATTGACTGGTGGCCGCGGCATCGCGGACCAGTGCCTTAAGGCGCACCTGCTGGCTGTTTGCCTGGCCGGTTGTTACTTTGACCCGGTCTAAACTGGCTTTTAGCGAAGCTTCGCGAGCTGCGGCAACGCGGGTCTCTCCTTCCAGGCCGGCGACGATTTTTTTCATCTCGGCGCGAACCTGGCGGGAAAGGTCGCCAATCTCTGCCCTGAGCCGGGCCATGCGCGGATGAGACGGCAAATATTTCGATGACAAATCCGCCACCAACCGCCTCAGAGTTACCTGCTGTTCACGCAACCTGCCAATCAGCGGCGATTGCAGTATTTCATTCGATGCATTTAGATCACCCCCGTTCTTCAGCAAAATGCGAATTTGCCGGGCCCGGGCTTCAGCTTGTGACCGGCTGGCGGAGGCCAAGGTAATTTGCGTGTTGATTTCGGAAAGTTCCTGGGCATTCAATGTGGTCGTGGTGCCCTGTAGCAGGCCGGCCTGGGCACGGAAGGTTTCAACCCTGGCTTCGGCGGTTTGCACTTGCGCCTGCAAATCCCGAACCCGTTTGGCCAGCCATTCCATCGCCTGCCGGTTGCTTTGAGATTTTGATGCTTTAGACGATTGCAGATAGGCTTGAGCCAGGCTGTTGGCGACAGCGGCGGCAAGTTCGGGATTGTGTGACCAGACTTCGGCAGAAATCACCCTGCTGTTGGGTATGGCATATACAGTCAGGCGCGTATTAAGCGACTTCCATGCGCGTTGCTCAGGTGTCATCAACCGAGGATCTTCGGCAAACCCCAGCCAGATCGCCAGACGCGATTTTAAGCCCAGCCCGTTACTTATCGAATCGAATTCTAGATATTGCGGTAAATTCAGGTCCTTAATAACCTGATCCATTAGATCACGCGATCGCAACACGTGAACCTGGCTCAACACTAAATCCTTATCAATGGGATTTCGACCGGTGGTACGATCAGTTCTTAATATTTCGGATTCAGTATCACCAAATAAGATTCTGACTTCAGAAGCGTATCTGGATTTGGTGGACACCAAAACGACAATGGCAATAAACGCGGCTATGACGACAAAACTGGCAATCATGCGCCAGCGTCGACCAATACCAGCCACCAGTTCATAGAGCCCAATGTCACGCTCTGGCATGGCGGCGGCACTTGATCCTGGCGTGGTACCTTTCTCTATATTATCCATTGCAGCGTTTTTCATATGAAAAGTGGCAAAAATTGTGAGTCGGCCCGTTGCTAACAATAGATGAGGTTTTGGTAACCAAAGTCTTAACAAAAGCTTATTCGGCGTAAACATTTGCTCAAGGTTTCTTAACCAAACCGGGCTAAGTTGGTTAATGAAATGTCCCATTTGTTTGAGTTGAATAGTCTGATGAGCCGTATATTTCCAAAAAAACTCCCCTCAATTCTCCTGCTGGTTTTTGCCTCATTCCTGTTCACAGGTTGCGTCAACAGTTCAAGCGGCTGGAAACCTAAATCTGTAAACAGCTATGTAAAGCAGGCACCAAACGCAAAATATCAACCTGCCTCAAGCTACCGGCCTTATACAGTTGGTCAGGGAGACAGATTGCAGGTTCGGGTTTTTGGCGAACCGACTTTGACGGGTGAATATGCCGTCGATGGTTCTGGCGTTATTTCCATGCCGCTGCTGCGCTCAGTTTCGGTTGCCGGTTTAACCACACGGCAGGTCGAGCGGACAATCGCCTCCAGGCTTCGGCAAAAATTCCTTCGAAACCCCAATGTTTCCGTTGAAATCAGAACGTTTAGACCTTTTTTCATTCTTGGTGAAGTGACCCGTTCAGGTCAGTACCCTTACGTGGATGGTATGGATGTTCAAACTGCAGTGGCTATTGCTGGTGGATATACGGCCAGGGCGCGGCGCTCGAAAGTCAAGGTAACCCGCAAATATTCCAATGGCACATCGCGCACCCTTATATTGCGCAAGACAGCGGTATTAATGCCGGGTGACACCATATTGGTAGAGGAACGCTTTTTCTAAATTTAAAGCGTCTCGTGTTTATGCGTCAGGGGTCCAGCGAGCCGTTATCGATCGTACATGTCCTTCGAACTCCGGTGGGTGGCCTGTTCCGGCATGTCTGTGACCTTACCACCGCTCAGGCGGCTATGGGGTTGAAGGTAGGTATTTTTTGCGATTCTTTAACCGGCGGCGCAAATGCTGACAAAATACTTGAACGCCTCAAGACCTCCTGTGCGTTGGGAATTCACCGGTTACCCATCGGCCGGCTGCCGGGTTTTGGTGATTGGGCGGCAATAAGACGCCTTGGGCAGCACCTGAAAAGCTCTCCGGTAAATGTTGTCCATGGCCACGGCGCCAAGGGCGGTGCCTATGCCAGGTTAATTGCGCACTCCCACGGGGCAAAATCCTTCTACACGCCTCACGGCGGCAGCCTTCATTATAATCCCGGTTCCCCTGTCGGATTTGTATTCTTGACGCTTGAAAGATGGTTGGCAAAAAGGACAGACGGAATTATTTTTGAAAGCGCCTTCAGTCAGACCATCTATCAACGCAAAATCGGCACTCCGCCCTGCCTGGTGCGCGTCATCCATAACGGCATTGGTGAGGACGATTTTCAACCTCATTTGCCCAAGAAAAATGCCAGCGATTTTGTCTTTATCGGCGAATTGCGGAAGCTGAAGGGTGTCGATGTTCTGCTGCATGCACTGGCCAGGCTGAAAACCTTGGGGAAACCGTACAATTGTACAATTGCCGGAGACGGACCCGATGCAGCTTACTTCCAGGAACTTTCGATGCAACTTGGTCTCAATGAACAGGTAAGTTTTGTCGGCTTTAAAGCTGCTTCACAGGCATTTGGTGATGGCCGCTGCCTGGTTATTCCCTCAAGAGCAGAATCTTTTCCCTATATCGTGCTTGAGGGGGCTGCCGCCGGACTGCCGATAATCTCTACCAACGTCGGCGGAATACCGGAAATTTTTGGTGATCAGGCCGAACTACTCATTGCCCCCGACAGTGTGGATGACCTTGCCGAGAGTCTTGAATTTGCAAAAGAAACACCGGATGAAATGAAGCGCAGGGCAAATATTTTACGCCTTCGTGTAAAAGACCTGTTCAGTGTGTCTGCCATGGCGGATCACACAGTAGGTTTTTACCAGGCTGCAAATACTGACCGCCCTTAAACAGCGCAATGAATCTTGTCCGGCCTTATTGGCGGACATTCTAAAGATATCCTTAACTAAAAGTTGCGACCTTCGCCTTTAAATTTACATGTGGAATTGGGTTTTGATTCTCAATCCGCCTCAATTTGCCGTTTTCGCAGTGAAACAGGCATTTAGACAAGCTAGAAACGTTTATGGACGCTGGTAATCAAGGCTCGGAATTTGGACGCAGGGGAACGACCTTTGCACCAATTCGCGACAGCCGCCGGCGAACGGCCCAGGAAACCACCGAAACTTTTATCGCAGCCCCCAAGATAGCAGCTGATACCTGGATCTCGCCAACTGTCGTTTCAGGCACTGTACGGGTTTTCGAGTTTCTGCTGATCGCGATTGTAGGTTTTGCAATTTACTACGGCTACGTGTTTCGGAATGACGAAGTTTTTGAATGGGGATACGTTTTTACCATAGGTATTACGACTGCCGCCGCCATAATCTCATTCGAAGCGATCGGGCTTTATTCTGTCGCGGCGCTGCGAAACTATATCTCCAGTACCAGCCGACTTGCCTTTGCGTGGACAGTGCTTATTGCATCTTTTACCGCTTTGATTTTTATCACGAAATTTGCTGATGCTTTTTCACGTCTGTGGTTGGCAACCTGGTATCTTACAGCAATGGTCGCGCTGGCGCTTTTGCGGGGAATTGTCTCAAGATGCATTCGCCGCTGGAACAATCAAGGCCGGTTGCAGCGCAACGCGGTGATTGTTGGCGGCGGTGAACGCGGCAGTGAGCTCATCGAAGCCTTAATGAGTTCTGATACGACGGATATCCGGATTTCAGGATTGTTTGACGACCGGACCGATGCACGCTCGCCTGAAATTGTTGCCGGTATTCCAAAACTTGGAAATATTGATGAATTGGTCGAATTTGCACGGCGCGTGCGAGTGGATCTTCTTATTGTCACTTTCCCTGTTTTCGCTGAATCTCGATTGCTTGAGGTGTTAAAAAAACTTTGGGTGTTGCCGGTTGATATTCGGTTGAGCGCTCACACCAACAGGTTGAGATTTCGTCCGCGGGCTTATTCCTATATCGGCAATGTGCCTTTTCTTGATGTCTTTGATAAACCGCTGGCAGATTGGGGATATATTCTCAAACGCCTCGAAGATCAGGTCATTTCTGCCATTGCACTTGTATTTGCCTTGCCAGTTATGCTTGTTGTGGCAATCGCCATTAAAATTGACAGCCGCGGGCCGGTCCTTTTCAAACAAAAACGCTACGGCTTTAACAACGAACTGATTGAAGTCTATAAATTCCGCTCCATGTACACCGACCAATCGGATGCCAGAGCGGACAAACTGGTTACCAAGGACGATCCGCGTGTTACCCGGGTAGGACGCTTTATCCGCAAAACCAGCCTGGATGAACTGCCGCAATTTTTTAATGCCTTAAAGGGGGAGCTGTCTCTGGTAGGTCCCCGGCCTCATGCGGTAATGGCGAAGGCTGCCGATAAACTCTACACCGACGTGGTCGACGGCTATTTTGCCCGCCACAGAGTGCGCCCGGGAATCACCGGTTGGGCCCAGATTAATGGCTGGCGCGGTGAAACCGATACTGCCGAGAAAATTCAACGCCGGGTCGAGCACGACCTTTATTACATCGAAAACTGGTCAATCTTTTTCGACCTGTACATTCTCGCCATGACCCCTATTTCACTGCTCAATTCCGAAAACGCCTATTAAGAAAATGAACACTTTAGCCAAACAACCGCTCGCATTAAATGACCGCCTAATAATGGTTTCTCTGTTTGCGGTGTTTTCGTTAAGCGGTTTCGTTTTTATTGAACCGGCTCCTTACGATGTTGCTCTCATAGCGCTGGGATTTTTCTCATTGGTGTTCGGCTTGCGAATTCCTGCAAAACTTGCACCGATGATCTTCTGTTTGATGTTGATCGTGGTATTTGGATTAGTGGCCGCTCTTTTTTCATCAAAAGTGACGGATTCTTCAATTCAGATTGTCACCACCGGTTATCTGGTCTTCGGCACCGTTATTCTTGCCTCTTTGATTGCCTCAGCACCCGAAGACACCATTCGTATGATTATGTATGGCTACATTGCCGCGGCCATATCCGCTGTCTTGTTGGGTATAGTTGGATATCTCGATCTCGTTCCAGGCGCTAATGAAACATTTCTACTCTACGGGCGCTTGCGCGGCTCGTTCAAAGACCCCAATGTGTTTGGACCGTTTCTTATCGCGCCGATGCTGTT
>JAJFHR010000258.1 GCA_021775515.1 Hyphomicrobiales bacterium
CAACCCCATCAAACGACATGTCGCGAAAAGTTTTAAACAGATCTACCGACAATTGACGCAAGTCGTCACTTGGCTGCAATCGGGCACAATTGTTTGCGTCGAAATCATCAGGGAGAAACTGAGTGGACAATTCTGCCTCCAACAAAAAAGCGGCACGCTCAACAACAGCGCCGCCCCGAGCTCTGGAAGCGAGTGAGCATACCAAACAGGAGTTAATCTAGCAAGACAGGCAAGAAACGGAGCATGGGCAGGGCTGTTCGTTGTGATTCCTATTTACCAATGGCTGCAAAAGACTTGGCAAAACAGCATAGGATGTGCCATTTTCAAGCACTATTGAAATGTTAAGAATCTCAATTGCGCGCTGGGGCTTCACAATTGTGACCGCGGCTAAAAACGAGGTGAAGATGTTCAAACTGGCTGCTGCATTCCTGATCTTTGTATTTTTTGCGGCAGGCAATGGACCAAGCGCCTTTGCCGCAAAGCGTCTGGCGCTGGTTATTGGTAATTCGAACTATAAGCTTATTTCCCCTCTGACAAATCCCAAAAACGATGCCGAGCTTATGGCCGCGACACTGGAGGATGTAGGTTTTGAGGTGATTACCGCAATTGATGCCAACAGGCGCGATATGAGCCGGGCGGTCAAAAAGTTCGGCAAAAAACTGCGTTTGGCCGGCAAAGATGCTGTAGGATTGTTTTTTTATGCCGGTCACGGAGTTCAGGCTAGCGGATCTAATTTTCTCATCCCGATTGGTGCAGAAATTGAAGATCAATCTGACCTGACGCTGGAAACTTTGAGTGCATCGGATATTCTTTCACAGATGGAATCTGCCGGTAACGCGTTAAATCTGGTCATTCTGGATGCCTGCCGCAATAACCCATTCAAAGGCCGGGTGAGGGCAGCCTCGCGTGGATTAGCCCGCATCAACGCGGCAAGCGGATCGCTGGTGGCTTTTGCAGCAGCACCGGGGCAAGTCGCTGCCGATGGCACCGGCAAAAACTCGCCCTATACCAAAGCTTTGACTGCGGCCATGAAAAAACCCGGGCTGGCGATTGAGCAGGTTTTTAAACTAACGCGGCTGGGCGTTGAAAAACAGACCAATGGTCAACAAACTCCGTGGGAAGAATCTTCGCTCAAAGGTGATTTCAGTTTTTTGCCGTCCGAGAAAATAGCTAAAGCCAACGTTGCGCCGGTGCGGCAGTCTGCGCGCGCGGCAACTTCGCCTGGCCAAATTGCCGCACTTGAAGTTGCTTATTGGAATTCAATTCAATCTAGTAACAATGCGGAAGTTTTTGAAGCCTACTTAAAGCGATTTCCAAAGGGAACCTTTACTGAACTGGCGACCATAAAACTTAATAGGCTTAAATCCAAAGTAGCAAAATTATCTCCGCCTGAACAGCCCAGGTCCGCCGTTGTCGAACAGGCACCGGAACGCCAAACAAACACCGGTGGTCTTTTTGCCAACAGACGGGAACTGGTTAGTGCAATTCAATCAGAGCTGAACCGCCATAGGTGCAACGCTGGCCGTGTTGATGGAGCGTGGGGTTTAAAAAGCACCCGGGCAGTAGCAAGGTTTGCCAAATATGCCAATCTCTCGCTTACTCCCGATCCGTCAGATGACCTCTACAATTCCCTCAAAGGCCGCAAACAGCAGGCATGCCCGCTGACCTGCGGAAGCCGTTACGAAATAAAAAACAACGCGTGCAAGCTCAAAACCTGCACCAATGATAAAGTCTTGTCGCAATCAGGAAAATGTATCAATTCAATAACCGGCTTTGATGGCGCCTACCAGGTTTCCGCCATCAGGACAGTGAATCAAAAACTGGCCTGCCTTCCGACCTATAATATGGATTTGGTTGTTACCAACGGCAAAGCCAAACATAAGATCTTTTTTGGCCCCTGGCTAAATGCCCGGGTTAAAAACGGATCGCTTCACATGTCTTCAGCGCCGACAGACAGCGGCGGCAGGTGGGTCGGCATTTTTCGCCTTAGTAATAGTCGCGGTAAAAATACCTCCGGGGTATTTAAATGGGCTGGCGACAGCAAAAAATGTGAATACAAAGTTTCCATTGTCAAAAGATAGATATTTCAGGGCTTGGGCCTGTATAGTGATTATATCACAGGCGGATTAAGAGCTTGAATTTTTTTGATAAATTTTTTGCGGCGCGCGAAGAATTCCACGCACAGGCCGACGAAAGTCACAAGGATTGCAACAGCTTTGCCTTGGGATCTTTTGAGCACCGGGAATATCTCGATTTTCCATCATTCAGGCACATGAATGCAGCGGTCCAGAAAACTCTTGCCAGCGCCGATGATTTTTATGCACCCGGTAAAAAAGATCCCGGCTTCACCCTGACCGAAAACATGCTGACATTTCGGTCGCAAAGATCAGATGGAACCGTAAATGATGTGGTTCATGTGCGCATGATGAGGCGCTCGCGACAGGTCAAAAAAGCGGTTGTGATTATTCCTCACTGGAATGCGAAACAAGATGACTACCTCAGCCTGGCCCGATGCCTTTTGCTGGGTGGTTTTGCCGTTTTTATCTTAACACTTCCCCATCATGGCAAGCGTGCGACCTCCGCGCCCGATCATATTGCCAATGAATTTCTCAATGCAAATCTAGGGGCCGCAATTGCCTCCATCAGGCAATCTGTATTGGATGTAAGGCACCTGGTTGATTGGCTGGATTTTAATGGATATGAAAAAATACACCTTGTCGGGGTGAGCCTTGGTTCCTGTGTGGCCTCGCTGGTTACGGCTTTCGAGCCACGAATTTCACGTTGCGCCCTGCTTGTAACGGCGGGGGATTTTGCTGAAACAGTGTGGACCGGCAGAGCAACCTCACGCATTTTAGGTGCCATTGAGGACCACATTAACCGCGAGCAATTGGCAAATATCTGGGCCATCATCAGCCCGATAAATTTCGTCGACAGGATCGTCGCCAACGACAGCCCGCTTTTGATGATTTCATGTAGACGTGATGCGGTGGTGCAATTCAAACTCGCAGCCCAATTTGCCAGCACTTTAGTCAACGCCGGTGCCAACTTGAAATGGCGAATTTTACCTTGTGGACATTACACGCTCGGCTTATTTCCCTTCAATCTAATAACGGTACATGCGCTGCTAAAATTTCTGCGCAGTTAGTCATGCGGATCATTGCTAACGCCTTTATCAGGGGCGGCCCAGCGATGGCAGATCAAGCCCCAGTGAGGCGCGTTGGGCCTTGGTCAATTTCCAGGCAATGATGGTATAAGCCATTTGTATGTAGCCCTTGAGGTCTTCATCAGACAGCGCCTTGTGGTCTTCGATCTGGACCCACTTTGCCCGGGCGAGATAGGGGGCAGGAATAATACCGGGTTGTTCACGCAACATCGAATAGGCAAGATCACTACATTTGAAACTGATTTTATTGTGTTTGCCCTCACCCCATTTCGAGCATATGGCAAAAATCTTGCCACCGATTTTCCAAACTGACGCCCCACCCCACTGCTCCACCCTTGTGGTTCCCCGAAGAGCCTGGCAAAAAGCATCAAATTCATCACGTGTCATCTTGGTATGCCTTATCGGAAATCGGCTGTGATCCTAAGATAGTTGTATGGATTTCACAATGTGTCTTAAATTAAACCGATCTCGCACAATGATTTTTGATTTCGCATAAAAATCATGAGGGCGTAAACTGTGGTCTTCTGCTAGTTTTCAGATATTGCCCAAAAGATGCTAGACGAGGAGGATATAAGCCATGAACAACGCAATTACTGACCAAGCTGGGAGTATTGAAGATACAGCCTTTGTCGAATTCTGGAACGAAGTACTGGCGCCAAAATTTATCCGGTTTAAACATATTCTCGTCGATGGCCTAACCCTGCACAGTGAAGCGGTCTTTCCTGCCTTGCCGGTTCGTGAAGGTGACCGGGTGCTTGACGTAGGTTGTGGCTTTGGTGATACCGCGATGAAGCTAGCCAGGCTGGTCGGACCCAGCGGCGAAGTGGTTGGACTTGATTGCTGTGATGTTTTTCTTGATTACGCCAATAAGGATGCTGAGGCGAAGGGTCTTGGCAATGTGAGCTTCATGCGCGGTGATGCGGAAATTGCCCTGCCATCGGAAGGTTTCGACTTTGTCTTTGCCCGGTTCGGCACAATGTTTTTTGCCAATCCGGTTGCCGGCCTTCGCAATATGCGCAAGGCGCTGCGGCCGGGTGGACAGATGGTTCACATCGTCTGGCGTGAACGCGCGGATAATCCCTGGCTTTCAATGGCCAAGGATGTTGTGCTCGAATTCCTGCCGCAACCTGGAGCCGATGCCTTGACCTGTGGCCCCGGCCCATTTTCGATGTCCGATGAAGATACTGTCAGAGCCATGATGCATGCTGCAGGTTATGACAATATTGAATTTCGCCGGGTCGATGCACCCGTTCTGGTTGGAAAGGATGTAAACGATGCGATCGCTTTCCAACTGGCCATCGGCCCGGCGGGAGAAGTATTCAGAGAGGCTGGGGAGGAGGCTGAAGAAAAACGCGACCAGATCGAAGCTGCAATGGCAAAAGCGATCAATCAGCAAAAAAACTCGACCGAGGGGATCGTCATGGACAGCTCGTCCTGGGTAATCAGTGCGTCGAACCCCGGTCCTTAACCGGGATTACTGCGCTTGAGCATGATCTAGGGCATGTCTGGCAAAAGTGGGCACCGGTTTTGCGATAAAGACACGCGCAAAAACAGAGGGTTAAAGCGTGTCAAATGAATCCGATAAAAAGAGACACGCTTTAGGCGACGGCTTCTTGTGGTGGATTGTTCTGGGAACAATCTTCAGCGCAAGGCAGCAAAATTTCAAACGTCGTGCCTTCACCTGGTTGCGATTCCACGCTAATGGTTCCGCCATGGCTTGTGATAATGCCATGTATTACCGACAGGCCCAGCCCGGTACCTTCACCAACTTGTTTGGTGGTAAAAAATGGCTCAAAGATACGTGCGGCTACCTCCTCTTCCATACCGCAACCATTGTCGCGTAGAATAAGTTTGGTGAACCGTTTGGGAAGCGACACATCGCTGTCCTGGCTTTCTATGGCATCAGGTTGGTGAAGAGCTAAAGAAATATC
>JAJFHR010000259.1 GCA_021775515.1 Hyphomicrobiales bacterium
TTTTCTAAACCAATCATTGCCGCCGTAAATGGTATAGCATATGGCGGTGGCTGCGAGATAGTTGAAGCGGTTCATCTAGCGGTTGCCAGTGAAAGAGCAATTTTTGCCAAACCTGAAATCAAAATTGGTATACCTCCGACCTTTGGAGGAACTCAGCGGCTCCCGCGCCTGGCCGGCAGGAAGCGGGCGCTCGAACTACTGTTGACGGGAGACAGTTTTACACCCCACAGGGCTTATGAAATGGGAATTATAAACAAAATTGTTCCCCATGGTGACCTTTTGCCCGCTGCGTTTGATATGGCAGCACGGATTGTCAGTCACTCGCCTCTGGCCACCGCGCGCATCCTTACAGCCGTAACCCGCGGACTCAACATGACGATTGCTGAAGGTTTGTTGCTGGAAGGCGAGCAATTCTCCCGCATGGTTCCAACACGCGATATCCTCGAGGGCCTCGCTGGCTGGATAGAAAAGCGAGAAACGTATTTTGACGGAACCTGACAAACAATTATCAAGATGAGTCCGGGTTTCCTTTTGCCAGGAACGCACCGGCGATGATGAGCACAATTCCGCCAATGCTGATCAGACTTATCAGATCGCCATAAATAACAGCGGACAATACAACCCCAAAGCCGGTAGCCCAATAGCCGATCTGGCTCAAGAAGACCGGGCCGGCTGCCTGCTGCAAGTGAAAGAGCAATAGAAAAAACAATGACGCCGTCAAGGCCATTGCGGAAATTCCGATAACCTCAGCGGGTGTCTGTACGAGCCAACTTGCCGGGTCGTCAATAAACAGGGCAACAACAAAAAGCTGCAGCGCCGAAACAAGTAACGTGACACCGGCAAAGGAAAGCGGTGATGTTCGCGGTGGCCAGAAAGCGGTCCGAATGACGTTGCCGATGGCTACCGATGCGGGAATTATCAGACCGAGAAAAACCCACAGTGGATTGCTGTCGCCATTGCCGCCGGCTATTTGTGAAACGATCAAAGTTGCCCCGGAAAAACCAATCAATAATCCGATGCCGCGAACCAGGTTGATCTTTTCAACCCCAAACCCGGCAGCGAAGGCAAATGTCATCAACGGCGAAAGCGAATATACCATCGAACTATAGGCGGGGCCGACCTTGTCGGCCACAACATAAGTTACAACATTCGGCAGGCCGAAGCTGACAATGCCAAGCACGAAATAAAGCGCAATATGGCGCCATGTCCAGGGTGGCAGGTCAGCTTTTTTGATTGTCACGCCAAACAAAATTATTCCAGCTCCCAGATTGGTCACAAAGGCCAACTCCAGTGAGCCGACACCCCGGGATACTGTAGTTTTTGCAATGATGATCATCAAGGCGAGCAGGAAGCCGACCACCACCAGAAGTATCATTGGCCGGGATAAAACAGCCTGGCTCAATGCAACCATCGAGCCCGGGCGCTGTTTTTGACTGTTCGACATGAGGTTATTCGCAAGGGCTGTGAGTTTAAACGTCCGTTAGCGCCAAAACTGGCCGCACACTAGTAGTTGACATTGATACCTACGCGGTGGCCGGTATCGACCGCATCAACCCTTATGCTCTGCTAATGCTTGCTATTTCATGAAGAAAAACTCACCCGGCGCAACACGACAGTTTTGATACATCCTTATCGAAAGTCTGTGCCGCAAGCTTCAGCCCTTCCACGGTGGTGAGATAGGGAAAAATCATATCGCCTAATTCTTGCACACTCAGGCCCTGTTTAATCGCAATAGCGGCGGTTTGAATGCTGTCGGCTCCTTCCGGTGCAAGAATATGAGCCCCGATGAGCTTGTTGCTTTTGCTATCGGCAACAAGTTTAATCAAGCCACGCATATCGCGGGCTGCCAGCGCCCGGGGGACATTGTCCAGCGTAAGAATAGAGGTTTTGACATCAACACCCTGGTGTCTGGCTTCAGCTTCGGTCGCACCGACCCCAGCGATCTGCGGGTCGGTAAAAACAACGGCCGGCATCGCCGAATTATCATAGGCAAGTGCATTGCCGTTCATGGCATTTTTTGCCGCAATCTTAGCGCCGTAAGCGGCCATATAAACAAACTGATCCCTCCCGGTCACATCACCGGCGGCATAAACGCTGCGGCGCGTCGATTGCATGTGGTCATCTACTTTGATGCCGCCGTTGCCCAAGGTTCCCACCCCAAAATCTTCCAGGCCAAGACCATTGGTGTTGGGTTTGCGACCGGCAGTGATAACAAGTTGCCGGGCTGATATGGTTTCAGACCTTCCATCGATATCGGCATGCAGGGCGATACCGTCATCGGTTTTTTCAACACGATCATAGGCGTCAACACGCTGAACCTTTATGCCTTCATCTGTAAAATAGCCCTCAAGGGCAGCGCTGATCTCAGGTTCACTTTCCGGCACCAACCGGCTGCGGAAAACAATTGTCACACGGCTTCCCATGCGAGAAAACACTTGAGCCAACTCACATCCAATATAGCCGCCGCCAAGGATCGTCATGGATTGCGGCAGATGGTCAAGCTCAAGTGCCGAGGTGCTGGTAAGATAGGGCACGCTGTTGATGCCTTTGATGGCGGGAATGTAAGGCATGCTGCCGGTTGCTATAATAATATTGGCAACTTTGATGAGCTGGCCATCCACCAGAACACCTTCGCGATCAAGCCTGGCCCTGCCGGGTATATAAGTAACACCATTATAGGACGGCAGAAGGTCGATATATTTTCCTTGCCGTAATTGTAGGACAAGTGCGTCCTTCTGGTCCATCACTGCTGACCAATCTGTAAGCCTGGCGTTTGCTTCAATGCCGTGAAAGCGGTCGGCTGCTTTGGCCTGATGAAGGGTTTCGGCGGCTCTAATCATGGTTTTTGATGGAACGCAGCCCACGTTTACACAGGTACCGCCAATTGTGCCCTCACCGATGAGAGCAACTTGCGCTCCCTGTTCAACAGCGGTAATAGCAGCAGAAAAACCGGCAGAACCGGCACCTATGACCGCGACGTCATAAGAACCGTTCTTCTTGTGGTTGTCGAGATTGGACATAAAAATCCTCTAATAATTAAACGACCAGTTTGAATTTTCAGATCGCTAAGATGAAGCCGGTGCCAACAGCGGCATAAAGATGGCCTTTCCCAACTGAAATCCTTCATCAAGGGAGAGCCTAAAGCCTTTTGGTTCGACATTTTGCTTTGTCCGCCAGCTTTCTAAATGACTATCCGAGCAGAAAAACGCCATAGTCGTGCATAAGGAATCCGCTGCACAACCTTGGGCGTATTGAATACCTGTCCAGACAACAATTTGTTCAGGAGCGAAATTTGCCAAGGTTGAACCCTTCTCGCCGGTTTCAAGATTAATTTTGCAGCCGCAAAACCGGCAGGAGGATTTGACTTTTGCATCGATGCCCAACATCGCACCGGCCCCAAGTGCATCGATCGCGCACATTGCATTGAGCCTGGTACCGCTTAACTGTAAGTGATGTTCGGTTTTGCGATCAACAAAGGGATAGGCGCCGATTATTTTCCCGCCGTCGTGATCAAGAACCACCATGTCCCGGTCTGAAAGCTTCGCAATTAGCCTGTTCACTTGGCTTGGCGCAAAACCGGTCTCGCGGGCCAGGTCGTCTGTTGAGGGCGCGTGACCAAGCTGGGCATAAGTCGTAAGGATTGCACGCCGCACCCTGTCTTCTTCAATTTCCAGCCCCGCCCATCGCTCACTCCAGTTGCAAGTCTCGAAGATTGTTTCGAGCGCGTCGCAAACCGTAGGCGAGGTGACAACTGTCCAGTCGGGCGTTGTCACGCCAGGGCGGACAATAATTTCGCGTCGTTCAGCATATTCTGTGGGTGCAGTATTCAATCCGAAATCCGCCTGTGTTTTTCTCGTGGGGCACAAGTTCCGTTCATTTTCACATATCTCCTGATTTTGTCACGAGGCTGTACGCGTTGTTGCCGAGCGCAGATAAAACCCATAGACAGTCACCAGGGCTGCGGCGGCAAGAGATATGCGCAGGGCGTATTTAAATTCAAGCCAGATTAATCCAACAGAAAACGCCAGAACCAATATCGCAATTACCGGTTTAGGGGAGGTACCAAAATTGCCGGTGCGCAAATAAAGTGCATAGGCAACCAACCCAAGAGAGGCGAATAATATTGGAAACAAGACATAATCTAGCCCGCCAATGAGGCTGGAAAGCCCGGCACCGACAAACATTACGACGAGTAGAGGTGTAAAACAGCAAACCGCAGCAATCAGACTTCCAATGACCCCCTGTCTAAGCAATTTGTTGCCAGGTTGTTGAGCGGTATCATTCATGTTTAATCTTTCTTTTCCAAGCTGTGGAACAATCTGAGATGTTCAAATTCTAGTTCGGTTCGCTCACGAACCGCTTTCTTTCTTGAACAAAGACGAGGGATAGCCGATATCAGCAGTCGCTTCCTGAATAGCTTCAACCGATGCAACAGTGTCATCAAATGTAACCGTAGCGGAGCGATCCTTCATGGTGGCATCGACTGTCTTGATACCGTCGACCATTAATATTGCTTGCTTAACCATATACGGGCAACTTGGGCAATTCATGCCGGGCACGGAAAGTTTAATCGTGACTTCCGCCGTCAGAGCGGCCGGGGAAAGCATTACAGTTAAGGCAAACAAGGCGCTTGCAAGCAGGTTTTTCATGTTGTTGGCCATAGTTTTTATCCAAGAATGAGAGGAACGATCCAAGGCCAGGCAACGGCGAGCAATACCAATGCGGTGGCAAACCAAAGACTGGTTTTTATCAATTTACCAGGCAAGGGGCGGGCGCAAGCTTCACCCTCTCCACACGTCTTATTTTGTCGGCCATAGACCAGCCAAAACCCATAACCAAGAAAAACAGCGGAAATGGCGATGAATATCGGCTGATACGGGGAAAGTGCTGTCAATTGGCCAATCCAGGCGCCGCT
>JAJFHR010000260.1 GCA_021775515.1 Hyphomicrobiales bacterium
AACTCTTTTTACATAACATAAAAGAGCTGTGAGTGCAGCTGGTGTAACACCTTCTATGCGCGAAGCCTGCCCAAGGGTTACAGGACGGGAAGCTTCCAGCTTTTCTCTCACTTCCGATGATAATCCACCAATTTCCCGATAATCCAACCCCATCGGGAGTTCAAGGCCTTCATCCTTGCGGAACGCCGCAATATCGAGCATCTGCCGCTCAAGATAGCCGGAATACCTGGCATCAATTTCCAATTGCCGGCCGATATCACCGGGCAGTGTCGCAAGTTCCGGCCAGATAACACACAAATCAGCAAGTTCGATTTCCGGATAGGCCAAAAGCTCATGTACGTTACGCCGAACTCCATCACGATTGACGTTGAAACCATGGCCACGTGCTTTATCAGGTGTTATCTTCAAATCTGAAGCCAGGGTTCTCGCCTGATTTAACATTCGAGATTTCTGCATAAATTGATTTTCGCGGATTTTTCCAACACAACCCACTTCTATCCCTCTAGGAGTCAATCTTTGATCAGCATTATCAGCCCGCAAAATCAGCCGATATTCGGCCCGGGAAGTAAACATACGATAAGGCTCAGCCACCCCTCGCGTAACAAGATCATCAATCATAACGCCGATATAGGCTTCCGCGCGATCAAGAATAAATGGTGCTAGGTTTTTTGTATAAAGACTTGCATTCAAGCCGGCAACAAGACCTTGAGCACCGGCTTCTTCATAACCGGTGGTACCATTTATCTGTCCGGCAAGAAAAAGACCCTTATAACGTTTGGTTTCCAAATTGGGCTTTAACTCCCGAGGGTCAATATAATCATATTCAATGGCATACCCGGGGCGAATGATTTCAACATTCTCCAATCCCGCAATCGTTTTGATAAACTGCCGCTGAACCTCCAGTGGCAAAGAAGTAGAAATACCATTGGGATAGACAGTATTGTCATCCAGGCCTTCTGGTTCGAGAAAAATCTGATGACTGTCACGCTCATTGAACCGAACAATTTTATCTTCGATTGAAGGGCAATACCGCGGCCCAGCTCCCTCAATCTGACCTGAAAACAGAGCTGATTTCGAAATGTTATTCGAAATAACTTCATGAGTTTGAGGAGATGTATGAGTAATATGACAAGAAATTTGGGGAGTTTTTATTTCTTCGTTCAAAAACGAAAAGGGCACTGCGGGAAAATCTCCCGGTTGTTCCTGCAATTTAGACCAGCTAATGGTTTTTCCGTTCAACCGGGGAGGGGTCCCAGTTTTAAGCCGGCCCATTACAAAACCTGTTTCATACAATCGGTACGAAAGATTTATGGACGGTTTTTCGCCATGCCGTCCAGCGGGAATTTTTTCATCACCAATATGAATTAGCCCGTTGAGAAACGTTCCCGTGGTCAAAACAACCGAACCGGTATCTATCACCGTCCCGTCATCCAAAACAACGCCAACCACAGTCCCTCGCTCGATCTTTATATCATCTACACCGGCTTCACATATTTCCAAACCGGCGATGAGGGAAATTTCCTCCTGCATCGCTTCGCGGTAAAGCTTTCGGTCGCATTGTGCTCTGGGCCCATGAACGGCTGGGCCTTTACGCTTGTTAAGCATTCTAAATTGTATGCCGGCACGATCGGTAACCCTGCCCATTAAACCATCCAGGGCATCAATCTCGCGAACAAGATGGCCTTTTCCCAAGCCACCGATCGCTGGATTACATGACATCTCGCCAATCGTGGAAAACTTATGAGTGACCAAAAGTGTATTGGCTCCGAGCCTCGCTGCCGCTGCAGCGGCTTCACAGCCGGCATGACCGCCACCGATCACAACAACATCCCAGGCCTTTTTGTTGGAGATCATATCAAACGCTCTTTCTTACCAATCAGCATATCGGTGGTTTCTTAAAGATTTAAAGAGCCTGCGTCAAAGCCTTGTATCAAATCTGCCATAAATTTGACCACCGAGAAGATTGTTTCACGTGAAACAATTATTTGCCGACACAAAAATCACGAAAAATAACATCAAGCAAATCCTCTACATCAACCCGCCCGGTAACACGTCCTAACTCCCGGGCCGCCATCCTTAAACCCTCCGCAATCAACTCATCGTGCTGTTCCGGCACGGTCAAAATACGTGTCAGGCTTTCAACAGATCGCTCCAACGCCTCACGATGCCGTACCCGGGTAAGAACGGCAGTATCACCACCAGCAAGCACCTTAGAAGCAATTTTGGAAATATTCTGAATCAGGATATCAATACCCAATCCGGTCTTGGCAGAAACATCTAACTCAACTACAAATCCGCCGTTTTCAGCCTGAGAGGCAGGCGGATCCGATTCTCCATAAAGATCAGCCTTATTACGTAGACGAATCAAACTCTGGGTCGGCCCTACTTCGCAACAAGGGGTCAAACCCACCTCAGTAGCGTCACAGGTCCAAAGAATAAGGTCGGCCGATTTTAAACGATCCTTTGCACGGCGAACCCCTTCTTCTTCAACCAGATCATCAATCTCCCGCAGACCGGCAGTATCTGAAACCGTCACCGGCAATCCCTCAAGATCAAGATGAACTTCTATAACATCGCGAGTGGTGCCTGCCTGGTCCGATACTATGGCGACGTCTCTTTTTGCCAGCACATTCAAAAGACTTGATTTGCCAACATTCGGTGGACCAACAATCGCCACCTGAAGCCCCTGCCTCAACCGCTCGCCCGAGCGATAATCATCAAGAAGAGAAATAATCTCGTCCCTTAACGCCTTAATGTTGAACAAGGTTTCACCAGCAACATCCTCAGGCACATCCTCTTCATCGCTAAAATCAATTCCCGCCTCAACGTAAGCCAGAATATGTATCAACCGAATTCGCAAACCATCGAGGATATCGCCCAGACCACCACTCATCTGGTGCAAGGCCTGCCGTCTTTGCACCTCGGTTTCTGCGTCGATTAAATCGGCTATGCCTTCTATTCTGGTCAAATCAAGTTTACCATTATAAAAAGCACGCCGGACAAATTCACCAGCCTCCGCCAGTCGCAAACCGGAAACACCAGAGATTGCCTGTAGCAAAGCAGCGATCACTGCCACTCCACCATGAACATGAAACTCCGCGACATCTTCTCCGGTGAAACTATGAGGGGCTGGAAACCACAATACCAATCCCCGATCCAAAATATCCAAGGATTCAGGATGCTTAATCGCCACCAGTTGAGCCTTGCGCGGCTCGAGATCACCACCACACATTGATCTTATCAATCCGCACGTACCTGGACCGGAAACACGAACCACTGCAACGCCAGCCTTTCCCTGGCCGCTGGTAATGGCGTAAATCGTATCACTCACCGTTATAAATCCCTGCCTCTGCCATGAAGAGTTCCAATTAAACTATCTTAATCTTGTGTTAGTTTCCCCAACATGAGAAGTCTGTCACCAGCCAACCTACAAAATTATACCCGTAACCCGGATTAACACCCATGTCCAAAAACCTCCTGAAAGAAGAAATAAGCCCCTATCTGCTCCAACACAAAGACAACCCCGTTCATTGGCAACCGTGGGGAGAAAAGGCGCTGGAAGAGGCTAGGTCAAAAAACAAACCAATCCTGCTGTCCATCGGATATGCTGCGTGTCATTGGTGTCATGTAATGGCGCATGAAAGTTTCGAAGATCAGGAAACAGCGGATGTTATGAATGAGAAGTTCATCAACATCAAGGTCGATCGCGAAGAACGGCCTGACATCGATAAAATCTACATGAATGCAATCCACATCATGGGAGAGCAGGGAGGATGGCCGCTGACGATGTTTTTAACCCCTGACGGCGAACCCTTCTGGGGCGGTACATATTTCCCCAAGACACCGCAATATGGCCGGCCAGGGTTTATTCAGGTCCTCAATCAACTCGCCGAAATCCATCAAACTCAACCGGATAAAATCAGCTCAAATTGCGCTACAATCAGAACCGCCTTGACTGCTAAAACCACCAAAGACGACACCCTGGTACTTAGCATAGACATACTCGATCAAGCCGCAAATCGCTTGTTGCAACAAATAGATTTTACCAATGGTGGATTGAAGGGCGCGCCAAAATTTCCTCAAACCATAATTCTCGAATTCCTTTGGCGCACAGGTATAAGAAAAAACCTGCCCGAATATCAGGACGCCGTAACAGTATCTCTCTCCCACATGTGTCAAGGTGGGATTTATGACCACCTCGGAGGAGGATTTTCCCGCTACTCAGTCGATGCCTTATGGCTTGCCCCCCATTTCGAAAAAATGCTCTACGACAACGCATTGATCCTCGATTTGTTGATAAGGGTCTGGCAAATCTCAGCGGAGCCACTGTTTCGCAGGCGAATCGAGGAAACGATTGAATGGCTGAAACGGGAAATGATTACCGATGGCGGCGCTTTTTCCGCATCCCTCGACGCAGATTCAGAAGGTGAAGAGGGCAAGTTTTATGTCTGGACAGCTGACGAAGTAAGGGAAATTCTCCGGAATGATTACCCAACATTTGCACAAATCTACGATATCCAAGACGGCGGAAACTGGGAAGGTTTCACAATTTTAAACCGCCTCAAATCGTTAAATCAGGACATAGAGCACCTAGAATCCCAACTTGCGGAAAACCGGCACACTCTCCTGAAACACCGTGAACAACGTGTACGGCCAGGTTTAGATGATAAAATTCTAAGCGACTGGAACGGGTTGATGATCGCCACGCTCACTGCGGCGTCCACAGCACTGCAACAGCCACAATGGTTAAAGATGGCGCAAAAAGCTTTTGACCACATCACAAAAACCATGATCATCAACGGATCCCTCCATCATGCCGCACGACTGAACAAAGTTCACCATCTTGCGACTTCAGATGGTTACGCCAATCTCATCCGCGCAGCCCTGGCTTTGCACCAGGCCACCAATACAACCGCTTATCTTGATACCGCCATTGCGCTGAATGACATGCTCAATCAGCATTATTGGGACACAGCAGATAACGGCTACTTTTTCACCGCCGATAATGCCGAGGCTTTGATCGTCAGATCTAAATCTGCCACAGACGATGCGGTTCCCAATGCCAACGGGATAATGGCGCAAAACCTTGTAAGATTATATCTTCTGACCGGAAATAAAGATCATCTTGATCAGGCTGATAGAATTTTCACTGCCTTCACACCCGACCTCTTTCAGAATATTTTTGGCAGTGCTTCGCTCTTGAACGCGTTTGACATGAGGCTAGATCTGTTAAGTGTAGTTGTTGCAACAACTGGAAAAACCACCCTAGATAATCCGACGATAAAAAAAGTGCGGTCATCAGCGCCGCCGACAGCAGCACTTTTAATTTCAGATCCTGAAAATGATTTAGCTAAATCACACCCGGCATTTGGAAAAACCGCCATCGACAACAAACCAACAGTTTATATATGCCACAACAACACCTGCTCAAGTCCACTTACAAACAGCGAAGAAATTACCCAGGCACTGATCGAGCTATAACCAAGGGCTTTGAGGTAATTTTCTTTGGGGCAGCCGATGACGCCACGCTGAAATTAGATGCGTCCAGATTGTAATTTAAATTGGGAGGGAAATCTTTTAGGTATTCATCGAATCAAAGAACTCGTCATTGCTCTTTGTATGTTTAAGTTTATCGAGCAAAAACTCAATCGCATCAATCGTGCCCATCGGATTAAGAATGCGCCGAAGAACATACATCTTCTTGAGGGTTTCCTTCGATACTAGCAGCTCTTCCTTGCGCGTACCTGATTTTGTAATATCGATTGACGGGAAGATACGTTTATCAGCAACTTTGCGATCGAGAATAATTTCCGAGTTGCCGGTTCCCTTAAATTCTTCAAAGATAACTTCATCCATCCGGCTACCGGTATCGATCAGTGCAGTGGCGATGATGGTGAGCGATCCGCCATCTTCAATATTCCGGGCAGCACCAAAAAATCGTTTGGGCCGCTGCAAGGCATTTGCATCAACACCGCCCGTTAGAACCTTGCCTGAAGACGGCACAACCGTATTATAGGCCCGGCCAAGGCGGGTAATGGAATCAAGCAGAATAACCACATCACGACCATGTTCCGTAAGCCGCTTGGCCTTTTCAATGACCATTTCAGCAACCTGCACATGGCGTGCTGCCGGCTCATCAAAGGTGGAACTCACAACTTCCCCTTTAACCGAGCGCTGCATGTCGGTGACTTCCTCGGTCCGCTCATCAATTAGCAAAACAATCAAATAACATTCAGGGTGATTACTGGTGATACTGTGAGCAATATTCTGCAATAAAACCGTCTTACCGGTTCGCGGCGGCGCAACGATCAACCCGCGTTGTCCCTTACCCAACGGTGCTACAAGATCAATAATGCGCGCGCTTTTATCCTTGATGGTCGGATCTTCGACCTCCATTTCAAGGCGTTCTTCAGGATATAGCGGTGTAAGGTTGTCAAAATGAACTTTATGGCGGGCTTTTTCTGGATCTTCAAAATTGATCGAATTAACTTTTAACAGCGCAAAATAACGCTCACCATCTTTTGGACTTCGAATTTGGCCTTCGACTGTATCGCCCGTGCGCAGGCTAAATCGCCTGATCTGGCTCGGACTTAGATAGATATCATCGGGACCCGGTAGATAATTCACATCGGCAGAGCGTAAAAAACCAAACCCATCCTGCAAAACCTCAACCACACCTTGACCAATAATTTCGACATCACGGTCGGCCAAACTCTTGAGTATGGCAAACATTATCTCCTGTTTGCGCAGGGTACTCGCATTTTCAACCTCTAGGTCTTCTGCAATCACCAACAGCTCGGTTGGCGATTTAACTTTAAGGTCCTGAAGCTTGACTTCCTTCAGCTGACCAAGATCCGTCATATTATCTCCGGTATTCTGATTTTACATAAAGTTATTCACAAAGGCCGCATTTGCTGAATGCCATTTCCTGCAAAATCATCGAAACCTACGATTCTTTGAAAGAAGTGCTGCATGAAATCATGCAGACCTGAGATTCTGATCACAAACGGCCTTTGGACTGCCGTTATCACAATTTAATAATAACAAATTTTTTGGAAAAACGAAACAGTTGAATTTAGACGCCTTATATAAGCAATCGTCGATAAAATACAAGGACAAATTCAAAACTACCTTAACGCGCTCAAAACTCGCCAAAGTTTGATATTATTCGTATAAACAACTGAAATATCATTAAAATTCCGAATCAGATGTTTAAAACGGCCTCACGATCACCAAAATAACAATGCCAATCATCAAGACAGTCGGCACCTCATTTAAAACGCGATAGAATGTCGCATCGTGTTTATTGTTATTTTGCGCAAACTCACGGACAAGCTTACCCAAGTACATATGATAAGCGCTAAGAGCAATGACCAACGCTAGTTTGGCATGAATCCAACCTTCAGAATTTAATGACACGGCGCCAAAAACAAACAATAAAACCAAGCCCAATATCCATGACACAATCATTGCGGGTGTCATGATAACCTTCAATAAACGCCGCTCCATAACCTGAAATGTATCAGACTGGACACTGTTGCTTTCACTCCCGCAATGGTAAACAAACAACCGCG
>JAJFHR010000027.1 GCA_021775515.1 Hyphomicrobiales bacterium
GGGGTTTTCTTTGTCGTATCGGTATGGGGCATCCTGCATTTCAAGGTGCAGATTATCACCAGTATAAGGATGGTCGCGAGCGACCTCTTCATTTAATTCCACGCCAAGGCCAGCTTCGCCCGAGGGGATAATATAACCCTCCTGCCACTGGATAGGCTTTTTCAGAAGTTCTGCGTGAAAACCGCCAAGGGTCTGAATGCTCTCAAGAATAAGAAAATTTGGCGAACAGGCGGCAAGTTGAATATTGGCGGCGGCTTCGATGGGTCCACAGTAAAGGTGGGGGGCAATTTGAGCATAAAAGGCTTCGGCCATGGCGGCGATCTTCTTGGCTTCCAGCAATCCGCCGACGCGGCCCAGGGCGGGCTGCAATATAGATGCTGCTCCCGCCGATAAAACTCGGGCGAATTCATATTTGGTCGTAAGACGCTCGCCGGTTGCGATGGGTATTGTGCACTGAGAAGCAACCCTGGCCATTTCCTCAGGCATTTCCGGTGGCACCGGTTCTTCAAACCACAAGGGTTCATAAGCTTCTAAACGTTTCGCCATTCGGATGGCACCGGAAGGGGTAAACTGACCATGGGTGCCAAATAAGATATCAGCTCGCGTGCCCACAGCCTCGCGGATCATTTTGCAGAAGGCTTCCGATCTGTCGAGGTCGGCCAGAGTTGGTTGGTGCGGATCATAAATCGTATAGGCTCCTGCTGGATCGAATTTTACGGCCGTGAAACCTTGTTGAACATACTCAAACGCGCGTTCGGCAGAAAGTGCGGGATCATTATAGAAGGTTGCCGGGTCTTGATCTGTATCGGGATAAAGATAGGTATAAGAACGCAGCCGCTCATGTACCTTGCCACCGAGTAATTGATAAACTGGCTTGTTGAGCGATTTACCGACAATGTCCCAACACGCCATCTCGATGGCGCTGAAGGCTCCCATCACTGTGGGATCGGGTCGCTGGGAAAAGCCGGATGAATGAAAGCGCCGGAACAGTTTTTCAATGTGGTGAGGGCTTTGGCCTTCGACATGACGGGCGAATAAATCCTCAATCACCCGAACCATGGCCTGCGGCCCGATGCTGGCGGCATAGGCCTCACCGTAGCCGACCACATTGTCGCTTGTGGTCAGTTTTACAAATATAAAATACCGTCCACCGAACCCTGGAGGCGGGTTTCCCACTATAAAGGTGTCAAGGCTTGAGATTTTCATCCCGGTATCTCCTTGCCTAGTAATCAGACTTTCTTGGTCTCTAGAATATGATCACGTTGCGCAGCGCATCTCCCTGATTAACTGCGGCAATCGCTTGATTAATTTTTTCGAGCGGATAACGAGCGGTAATGAGTTCATCGAGTTGAAGTTTTCCAGCTTTGTACAAGTCGATCAAATCGGGAATGTCGACGTGAATATTAGATGCCCCCATTTTTGATCCGATGATGCGGATACAATCATTGGCAATGGTTCCCGGATCTATTTTTGACATAACACCAGTGGCCGGCATGCCGACAAGGATGATAGCCCCGCCGCGCGCCACCAGGCTTGGAGCCAGATCAAAAGCCTGTTTGGCACCAACGGTTACAAAAACATAGTCTGCGCCGTGGCTGCTGGTGAGATTTTGAACGCCTTCGGTAATGTCTTCTAACTTCGGATTCAGGCCATGGGTTGCGCCAAACTGTTTGGCCGCGGCAATTTTACTATCCGACAAATCAACGGCGATAATTGTTTTGGCTCCTGAAAGGGCTGCACCCTGGACGGTATTGAGACCGACGCCCCCTGTTCCAATAACCACCGCGCTTGATCCCGGCCGCAGTTTTGCTGAGTTTGTTACCGCGCCGAAACCGGTAATCACACCACAAGCCAGAAGGCTGGCGGCGTCAAAAGAAATATCCTTGGGCACAACGACTGCTTGAGAGGCTTCCACGACTACATATTCCGCAAAGGCGCCGGTGCGCAATCCATGAACAATGTCCACCCCATTGGCAGATTGAAGCGGGCTTTTTTCATCCAAAGGAAATGTTTCGGTACATGAGCCATGGTAGCCCTGGGCGCAGCAGGAACATTTTCCGCATGATCTAACCAAGGTAACTACCACATGATCGCCGGGTTTAATATGATACACCCCGGCACCGATGGTATCCACCACTCCAGCGGCTTCATGGCCGTAAACGGCTGGCAGCTCGCCGCCCCAGGCACCTTCCGCAAAGAAAATATCGCTATGGCAAATGGCGCAGGCGCCGAGTTTTACCTTTACTTCGCCGGCGTTGGGGTCGGCGAGTTTTATGTCTTCGATGACAAGGGGTTTTCCAAACTCCCGGCAAACAGCAGCTTTCATTGAGTGATCCTGACGTTAGAAAAAAGGATCGATAATGGTTTTTTCGGTAAGAGAATTTATCAACGCGCTAACAGCGTTTTCTTCCGTTGCCGGAAACGCCTCTGCTAATTGTCCTACATCAAAATGGTCATGCGCTAAAATCCACTCTACCAGCGGTTGGATGTCTCCTGAGATAGCGTGATCTTCATCTGGCGTTTTAAGGCGCCAGTCAGATCCCCGCCGCAGGAGCCTAACTCCAAGCCCGAGTACGCGGAAGCGTTTTAGCGGTTCCGGACCCGGCAGGTTTATATTGGAAAGGCCTTCAAAAGCCCTTACTCGCTGGTCCCGGCGAAACTGGCCGGCCAGCGTAGGTTCTGTGAGAAGCTGGGAGAAGCCTTCAACCAAATCTTTGACATGAGCATCATGGGCAGCGACATCATTATAGGCCGGCATGGCCTTGCGCATCAGTGGAAAATCTCCCAGCGAGCCGCAAAGCCAGTTGAAAAAATCAATGCCGCTGGGTTGGGTTGTACCAAATGAAAGATGCAGACAGGCTTCAGTTGAAGCTAGTGCATCGTGATAAACACCCTTGGGCAAATAGAGCAGATGTCCCGGTTTCATCTCGATTTCCATTAACAGTTCGCCCTTGGCTTCTTCATGATGTTCAGGCGAAAAGGTGGGGTTGTTGTATCCGCCGCGCTCCAGCGGGTGCTCAAAGCGGCCTTTGTATACACGCCAGGTTTTTGTGCCTTCGATATGAAGTGCAAAGACATCCATTGAATCGAAATGTGACGCAAAAGCCTGGTGTTGTTTGCGCGAGCAGTAGGCGTTGCATGAGGCGCGAAAGCTGGTGGCCATTTGCAAAGCCTCGGTAGCAGAGCGTATCCCCGGGCTCATGGTCTCCATAAGATCCAGGACGATGGTTGCACCTTGTTCGAAAAGTTCGGCTACTTTGTTGGGTAATGGCCGCAAGGTTGCCATCCGGTCGCGATTTACCACGCGCTCGCAAAAACTGCCGGGTTGAACGGTTTTTGTATCGATAACTATTTTCAGGTTCTGATCGGACCAATTGGTGGCCATTTTCAGCATGTCATTGATACTGTTCCACGAGCATATCTGAGAAAACTTATCTTTGCCGCCGGGAATGTGGAGCGGCTTTTTATCATAGTATTCTTCAAAAAACTTTTCCGGCGTTATCGGGGCGATTAAGTCGAAAAAAGTGATTACGGGATCGCTCATTTTTGTTCCTTTGGAATTTTTGCCGCAGGCTTGAAACTACATTTTCTCTCGGCCAAGTTCTATGGGTTCACCATGGGGTGTTGCGCGTGCCGCCCTATCCCAGGCGTCTTTTCTGTGTTTGAGCAGGTCAGATGAAATTGGTGTTTGACTTGCCACTATCTGTTCAAGCGCTGCAAGCCAATATTCATAATAACGCTCACCGGTTTGATCGGGGTGGTTGTCTGCTGCAATTATCGCACCGATCGTCTCAGTCCACTGGGGCCAGGTGAAAAGACCTTTTTGATGGAGCGATACCGTCATGGCAAATGCCTGGGCTTGCCACGGCTCGCTAAATACCGGGCCGTCATCATCATGGGGTTGATGAGGCAAAACTGCAGGACGTTGACAGGTTACAATTTCAGGCCGGGTCAAGGTAAGATTCCCACATGTCGATATAAACACTAGCGTTTGAATTTGCCTCGGGTCCCCAAAGCTCCGCGGCTTCAAAACAAACGCTGTAACAATATTGAGGGTTCTCTCCCAGATAGCGGGCATTGTCATCGGGGAAGACAAAAGCCCCGTTGACCTTGGAAATGATGCCGGTTTTATCGCGGGCGTAACCGGGAAGGCGTGTGTGTGTTTGAGGATTTAGGTTTTTTGCCGTTACCTTATCGCCAACAGAAAAACGCGCCTTTTCCGTTATTTCGCGTGTGCACGGGCCACCGGCCTTGAGGGTCGCCTCGACATTGCCGGCTTTCAGAATTTTTTCGACCGGCCGGGTTTTTTGAACCTTGCCGGTTTCCAGTTCTCCATGAGCCAGGAGGTCGCGGTCGCGCAGCAAAGCCTCAAGACCATAAAGCCAGACCTCATAATAACTCGAATTTATATAGTCTGCCGGATTGCGGTTTTCACGGGCGAAACGTGAAGCATCGATATTCCATTCTCCGGAACATCCCATGGCAACGGTTAAGGCGAAAATGCGGGCTTCCCAGTCGTCATGGAAAACCGGTTCGTTGGTTTCCGGATTGATTGGCCCCAATCCATGCATGCCGCCGAGATCCTGTCCACCGTTCATGACGAACTCTCCTCAATCTCTTGCGGGAAGAGCGCTAGACCGGTGCCGATCATGGAATTTCGGGTAACCAGGCGGGCCAGGTCTTCTTCGCTCATATTTTCAGTATTTTCAGGGCGCATGGGTAAAACGAGGTAGCGCAACTCAGCAGTTGAATCCCACACCCTGATTTCGGTTTCGTCGCTCAATTCAACATCGAATTCACGCAAAACGCCGCGGGGATCGGCAACAGCGCGGGAGCGGTAAGGGGCCGCTTTGTACCACACTGGCGGCAGGCCCAATACCGGCCACGGATAACAGGAACATAAGGTGCATACGACCATATTATGGATTTCAGGCGTATTTTCCTTAACCTCCATATGTTCACCCTGGCGGCCTTCAAACCCAAACTCCTTGATGCAGGTGGTGGCATCTTGCAGCAATCGCGCCTTGAAGGCAGGATCGCTCCAGGCGCGGGCGATGACCTTGGCGCCATTACG
>JAJFHR010000261.1 GCA_021775515.1 Hyphomicrobiales bacterium
CAGGTTTCGGCGACCTTTTCCGGCGCATAACCATCGTCCAAAAACCGTTCCGCCATCAATTGGAACGAAGGAACCGCGGTGCGATTGTCTGCGAGCGTGAATTCACCCACAACCGCTGGCGCAACATCCTTGCCGGTTGCAGCCTTGAGTGATTTGGTTGATTGATCGAAGCATAACGGCTCGCCATTTTTATCGCGCGCGATCAACCCATCATCGCTGGCCCCGTCATCCTGAATTACCAGCCACGGCGCATTGGTGTAACGGATAAGGTAATCCAGATCGATTTTATCTGCTTTGAACAGCTCGTGAATGAGCGCTGCTACAAACAATCCGTCTGTCCCTGGCCGCACGCCGACCCATTCATCGGCAATTGCGGAATAACCTGTTTTAATCGGGTTGACCGAAACGAATTTAACGCCGCGTTTTTTGAGCTTTCCCAAATTTGTTTTTAGCGGGTTTGACGCATGATCTTCAGCCACGCCAAATAGCATGAAATATTTGGTATGTTTCCAATCCGGCTCGCCAAATTCCCAAAACGATCCCCCGAAAGTATAAAGACCAGCCGCTGCCATATTGACCGAGCAAAATCCGCCGTGCGCGGAAAAATTTGGTGTTCCAAACTGACTGGCCCACCAGCCAGTCAATGCTTGTGATTGGTCGCGCCCGGTAAAAAAGGCGAGCTTTTCCGGTGCTGTAGCGCGAATCTCCTTTAACCAGGTTGCAGCTAATCCCAGCGCTTCGTCCCACTCGATTTCTTCAAATTCTCCCTGGCCGCGTTCGCCGACGCGCTTGAGAGGCTTTGTCAGCTTTGCCGGTGAATATTGCTGCATGATACCGGCAGAACCCTTGCCGCAAAGAACCCCCTTGTTGACGGGGTGGTCGCGATTACCTTCGATATAGCGAACGGTGCCGTCCTTCAGATACACCTTAATACCGCACCGGCATGCACACATGTAGCAGGTGGTGCATTTGATTTCGTCGGCGATTGCCGGTGAAGTTTCGATTTTTGGTGACATGAAAGATAGCCGTTCAGTAAAATCTGAGCGCCAGGAAGAACTCCTGAAATTCCCAGCCACAAAAACACAACGGCGCTGGATTGTCGTCCAAAAAATTATAAGAATAATTGAATTAATGTGATTTTTGAGACAAAAAGTTCCGTTTTTAAACAAAATGTGCGATTGCTGTGAGTATGTTGTCCATCGGCCTTCGGCCCCTGTTCTTCTCCCGCAATCTGTGTCAGAACGTCTCAGTTCAACGATGTTGCTGCGATATAAGGTAGAGGTATAAATGTCGGCTCAAATAAACGAACTCGGCGCCAGATTGGCAGCAGCCAGACTTGCACCAGAAAGGTTGGCGAATTATCCCAGTCCACCACCTCAAAACCTCGAAGATGCCTATCTTACTCAAAATGCCATGATCAAAGCCATGGGTCTTGCCGTGGTAGGCTGGAAAATTGGCGCCACCTCGCAAATAGCTCGTGAGATGTTGGATATAGATGAACCCTTCTCGGGCCCGCTATTTGAAAACTTTGTCAAGCAGAGCCCGGCGACACTGGACGTCGATCTGGGTGATTTAAGAATTGTCGAGGCTGAAATTGGCTTTTGCCTGAAGGATGCCGTGCCGCCGCGAAACAAACCCTATTCGCGCGAAGAAGTTGTTGAACATATCGCCTCGGTTCACCCGGTGTTTGAGGTTGTGAACAAACGCCTGCCGGGAGACCTGAGAGATGATCCTTGTTGGCTGGTGGCGGATGGCGGTGTTGATCATGCATTTATATATGGGCCGGGTAAACGCTTTGATTACTCAAACGATCTGGCAACTGAAACCGTTGAAGTGAAGGTCGATGGTAAAGCTGTTACTGAGGGAATTGGAGCCAATGCTCTGGGCGATCCGTTGAATGTCGTATTATGGCTTGCCAATCATTTAAGTGCCCGCAATATTGGGCTGAAATCCGGAGACTGGATTTCCACCGGTCTTATATCCGGAGTTGTTGTGCTGGATCCAGGATCAACCATTACCGCCCAGTTCAAAAATCTGGGTTTTGTTAGTCTCAACTTCAGCTAGGTTATGACCCTGTTTTAAGAATTTCTGACCAGATGGAACAAAACAAGCAAAAGCAAGACCGCAAACAACGCCTTTCACAAGCTTTGCGTGACAATCTGCGCAAACGCAAGCTGCAAAAACGCGAAAAGCGGAACCCGGAAAAAGATCAGAAGATGGACTTGGAGCAGCCGGACCGGGATAAATAATTTCTTTAGCAAGTGCTCTTTAGCATGAGGCAAATCTTTTGTTAGTTTCGGCCTTGGTAACGAATTTGGGAAGTTGTCGTTGCCACAGCCCTTGTCTTGTGCTTTTTACACCCGAATTTGGCCACTATTTGCACAAAGTTTCGCCTGCACCAGGTTGTAGGCAGTAAATCTCATTTCAAAAATCGCGGCAGGAACGGACAGACCCATGGATCGTATCAAAATAACAGGTGGAGAGCGCTTGAATGGCGTCATAACGGTAAGCGGAGCAAAAAACGCTGCCTTGCCTTTAATGATTGCCAGCTTGCTGACCGAACAAACTTTGACATTGGAAAATGTTCCCCGTCTGGTTGATGTTGACATGCTTGAACGCATTTTGCGCAATCACGGTGTTGATACTGCCCATGATGGCCGGCGAAAAGGCCAGCGTTTAGAAGATGGTGATACGCTTCATTTAACCGCCAAACAAATTGTCGACACCACCGCCCCCTATGATCTTGTCTCCAGAATGCGGGCAAGTTTTTGGGTTTTGGGCCCGCTGGTTGCCCGCTGTGGTGAGGCCAGAGTGTCACTGCCCGGCGGCTGTGCAATCGGAACCCGGCCGGTTGATCTTCATTTGCTGGTGTTGGAAAAACTCGGCGCCTCTCTAAATCTCGAAGACGGTTATGTTGTCGCCAAAGCAGAAAACGGTCTTAAGGGAAATGTTATTTCCTTCCCGTTTGTGTCAGTTGGCGCCACCCACACAGCCTTGATGTCTGCGGTACTTGCCGCCGGGGAAACAATTATTGAAAATGCGGCGCGAGAACCTGAAGTTGTCGATCTGGGTGACTGCCTTACCAAGATGGGGGCGAAAATTGAAGGACTGGGCACTTCGACCATTCGCATTCAGGGTGTAAATCAGCTTTTTGGCACCAGGCACTCTGTTTTGCCAGACCGTATTGAAACCGGAACCTATGCGATGGCGGTAGCGATGACCGGCGGCAACGTGTTGTTACGCGGGGCCAGAGCCGATTTGCTTGATGCGGTTCTACCGATAATTAAGCAGGCCGGCGTTGACGTTAAAGTTGAAAACGACGGTATCCGGGTGCAACGCAACGGCGCACGTCTTAAGCCGGTTAAGGTTGCGACTGAACCTTATCCGGGTTTTCCGACCGACTTGCAGGCTCAGCTAATGGCGTTAATGACCCGAGCGGAGGGCACTTCTGAAATTCGCGAGACGATTTTTGAAAACCGCTTCATGCATGTGCAAGAGCTGGCCCGTCTTGGCGCTGACATATCGCTCAAGGGCGATTTGGCGACTGTTACAGGAGTTGACGAGCTTGCCGGTGCCCCGGTTATGGCCACCGATCTTAGAGCCTCCGTATCACTGGTCATTGCAGGCTTGGCGGCCCAGGGCGAAACCATTATCAACCGGATCTATCATATCGATCGCGGTTTTGAACGTATTGAACAAAAGCTCGGGCAATGCGGCGCAAAAATCGAACGGCTGGTCGGATAAGCTCATCGTCATTACGGCCGCTTTGGTAATACAGCGTTTCTTTGATTGCACAGTAACGCTAGTCCCGCTATCACCTTTCTGTTGTTTTAAGTTAAGGGGCCGTAGCGCAGATTAACTGCGGCAAAATAAACATGCTAATGGAAGACAACCCGACTATGGATTTGTTGAAGATCAATGCGTTGGATCGCGCTGACCTGGAAGTTTTGTCAGCAAATCTGCAGGATGCCGTCATTTCGATGGGCGATATGCGCTACATAGAAAATCAGCAACAGTTTATCATGGTGCTGAACAGGTTTGACTGGAAAGACGCTTTAAACCCAAAACGCCAGAAATCAGCCTATAAGCGCCATCGTGCTGGACTACAATTTGGGCATGTTTTAAATGTAAAACAATTGCAATTAAACCATGTTGACGACGAGGCTGTTGTTGCGCTCCTTTCACTTGAATTCGAGGAAACCGAGGCGCCATCAGGAATAATTACCCTTGTTTTTGCCGCCGGTGGGGCGATTAAACTCGAGGTCGAGTGCATTGAAGCGCGGTTGAGCGATTTGGGTATGACCTGGCAAACCGACAATCTTCCCGATCATGACAAGGATTAAGATTCAGTAGCGCTGATCAGGAAGAAGAAAGAGCACAATTATGGTGGTAAGGCTCAATATATCCAGCCCGGAGTTTAACGAGGAATTCGCCAGCCTTCTTACCATGAAGCGCGAGGTCTCTGTAGACGTCAACGCTGTAGTCAGCGAGATAATTTCCAGCGTCCGGGCTTATGGTGATGCGGCCTTGATTGATTATACTGAGAAGCTGGATAACTTTGTGTTGCAACCGCAATCCCTGAAAGTTACCAGCAGCGAAATTGCCCAAGCTTATGCCAACTGTGATGAAATGCTGATCCAGGCACTCGAATTTGCCTACGAACGCATAGTCACCTACCACCAGCGCCAGAAGCCCGGAAATGAGACCTTTGCTCACGGTAATGGCGTTGAACTTGGTCATAAGTGGACAGCGGTTGAAGCGGCTGGTCTTTATGTCCCGGGCGGCCTTGCCAGTTATCCCAGCTCGGTTTTGATGAACGCAGTGCCCGCCAAGGTCGCCGGTGTCGAGCGGCTGGTGATGGTCATGCCTGCGCCAGGCGGAAAACTCAATCCGGCTGCATTGGCTGCTGCAAAAATTGCTGGAATTAGCGAAATATATCGGATTGGCGGTGCCCAGGCCATCGCAGCTCTGGCTTACGGTACCGAAACAATTAAGCCGGTTGCTAAAATCGTTGGTCCTGGCAATGCTTATGTGGCTGCTGCAAAACGCCAGGTTTTTGGGGTTGTCGGAATTGATATGATCGCCGGTCCCTCAGAAGTTCTGGTGCTGGCAGATCGGGAAAACGATCCGGCATGGATTGCCGCTGACCTGTTGGCTCAGGCTGAACATGATACGGCGGCGCAATCCATTCTGATTACGGATGATGTTGACTTTGCCACCGCGGTTGAGCAGGACGTTGAGCGCCAGCTTACAACCTTGCCCAAGCGGGATGTGGCGGGCAAAAGCTGGGCTGATTACGGCACCGTGATTATTGTCGATAAGCTTAGCCAGGCGGTGGCGCTAATTGACCGGCTGGCCCCGGAACATTTGGAATTGGCCGTGGAGCACGCTGATGAATATGCCGGTAAAATAACCAACGCCGGTGCAATTTTTATCGGCCGCCATACCCCGGAAGCCATCGGGGATTATGTCGCCGGCCCCAACCACGTGCTGCCAACGGCAAGAAGTGCCCGCTTTTCTTCCGGATTGAATGTACTCGATTTTATGAAACGAACGTCGCTTTTGAAATGTAGTGCTGAGGGTTTGGGTGATTTGGCCGCAAACGCTATTATTCTGGCAAATTCTGAGGGTCTGGAGGCTCATGCCCGCTCGATCTCCATCCGGATTAATCAAAACCAGGACCCCGGTTGATGAGTGAACCTGGTAAAGAGGAGAGCAACGGACCGTCTTCGCAAGAAGACAAAGACCAACTGGTTAACATAACCTTGGACGAAAAAACGCTGGCCCGCACAACACCGGATGTGGAACACGAGCGCAAAGTGGCCATATTCGACCTCTTGGAGGATAATTACTTCCGGTTGGCTAACAAAGACGAAGGGCCCTACCAACTTCATTTATCGATTGTGGAGGGCCGCCTGCTGTTTGATATTTACACTCAAAAAGAAGAACATAGCGGTGCTATCATACTCTCACTTTCTTCTTTTCGGCGGGTCGTCAAAGATTATTTCATGGTCTGCGAAAGCTATTTCGAAGCAATTAAAACGTCAACACCAAGCCAAATCGAGGCCATTGATATGGGACGACGCGGATTACATAATGAAGGCAGTCAAATTCTAAAAGACCGCCTTGATGGCAAGGTAGAAATTGATTTTCCCACCGCCAGGCGTCTGTTCACGCTTGTCTGCGTGTTGCACTGGAAGGGCTAGGGCCGGGCATGGAAGACATGCTGAGAGAGGAACTGCCGGGCGCCGTTCTTTTTGCATGCAGTCAAAATGCCATCCGTTCGCCCATGGCCGCAGGCATTTTGCGTCATTATCTTGGACATAAGGTTTTTGTTGATTCCGTCGGTGTGTACGCTGGTGAAACTTCAGGTTTTGCCGCAACTGTCATGGAGGAAATCGGCATTGATATTTCACTACATGAACCGACGAGCTTTGAGGATTATTCAGATACCTCGTTTGACCTCGTTATCTCCCTGTCACCGGAAGCTCACCATCGGGCGATTGAGTTGACCCGCACGATGTCGCTTGAAGTCGAATACTGGGCAACCTTTGATCCTTCAGACGCGGCGGGCAGTCGTGAGCAAATATTGGATGCCCATCGGGCGGTCCGCGATGGCTTGGTCAAAAAAATGAAACAACGCTTTGTGCTGGCCGTTGCCCCGGTTGTGTAAGAAATCCCACCAGGCAAAGCGGTTCTCAGGCAATAAAATGTGGTTTAACACTTGATTTTATATCTGTTCCTGCGCATTGTCCCGCCAAACACAGGATCAAACTGCCTTTTAGTGATGTCGTTTGAAGGCGGATAATTTGATAAAATTTAGAGGATTAGAACAATTTCGCGGCGCTCGCCTGAGCGCAAATTGTTCTAAGGCAGGAATGCATGGCAAAAGAAGAACTACTTGAGTTTCCCGGTACGGTGACAGAGTTGTTGCCCAACGCAACTTTTCGCGTAAAGCTGGAAAATGATCATGAAATAATTGCCCATACGGCGGGTAAAATGAGAAAGAACCGTATCCGCGTACTAGCTGGTGACAAGGTTCTGGTTGAAATGACGCCCTATGATCTAACCAAGGGACGTATCACTTACCGTTTCAAATAAATCTGGTTGTGCCAGGCGGCACCGGTGCAGGTATAGACCATGACAGACGGCCTATCTCATTTGGTTCTTGCAAGTGCCTCGCCGCGTCGGCTCGCGTTGCTGGAACAGGTCGGTCTGCGGCCGGATATCCTGATACCCACCGAAATTGACGAAACCCCCAATCGCCGGGAATTGCCCAGAAATCTGGCCATTCGTCTGGCCAATGCTAAAGCCCAGGCGGCGCTGGCTAGCCCGAAGCTCAAGCAACTTGAAGGGTCTTGCTATATTGTCGCGGCCGATACTGTTGTCGCCGTCGGCCGCCGGCTGGTTCCTAAACCTGAAATTGCCGCAGAGGCTGCGGCCGGATTACAAATGCTGTCAGGCCGCTCGCACCGGGTATACACGGCTTTGGTGGTTGTCGCACCCAACGGCAAGAGCAAGCATCGCGTTGTTGAAACCCGGGTGAGGTTTAAACGCCTGAGCAGGCAGGATTTGGAAAGTTATTTATCGACCGGCGAATGGCGGGACAAAGCTGGCGGATATGCCATTCAAGGCCGCGCCGAAGCCTTTGTAATGAACATTTCGGGATCCTATTCCAATGTGGTTGGTTTGCCGTTGTATGATACGGTTCAGTTGCTGCTGGGGTTGGGGTATCCGGTGTATTTTGATTGGCTAAACCCCGCGTGAAGGGTAATTTGGGACGGCTTTAAGAGCAGGATTTATTGTGTCAGTGCATACTCGATGCGGCCAGATCGATGATTGCTTTGATGGGGAGCCGAGATGACGAAAACAAATATTCATCGTTTTACCAAGAGAAAATCGCGGCCGTGCCCGATGTGCAAAAATCTCTCGACCGAGGCCTATCATCCCTTTTGCAGCAAACGGTGTGCGGATATTGATCTGGGCAAATGGCTGGGCGGCACCTATGCCGTGCCGGTTGTCGAGCCTGCGGATGACTTTGGTGGTGAAGTTGCCGAAAACCAGGAAAATCTCCCCTCACGATCAACTGATGAGACCCTATGGTAACTATGTGATTAAGTAGGCTGGACACGGGCAACATGTTCGCCTATAAACCCCGTGTTTTGGCGCATGAGATTCCCGGGCACAAACACTGTATTCGAGACATCAACGCCCGGCCAAACAAGGATGCCCAGGTAGCTCAGTTGGTAGAGCAGCGGACTGAAAATCCGCGTGTCGGTGGTTCAATTCCGCCCCTGGGCACCACTTCTTATCAACCTATTATGTAATAAGTCGTCCAACTTTCTGACGCGTGGAAACCATGTGGGTTTTTTGCTGGGATTGAACACCGCCGCTTCCAAGAACGTTGCTGGGTCCGGGGTGATCGAACGGAAATCTACACAAGGCCGGTTGACAGGGCTGGTTAAATATATAACCATAGGGTTATGGAAGAAATTGGTTATATAAAAACGCCATCAAATCTCGACGCAATTTTTGCCGCGCTTGCTGATCCAACGCGGCGGGCAATTTTGACGCGGCTTGTCGGCGGGCAAGCTTCTGTAAATGAGATCGCGGCGCCCTTTGAAATGAGCCAGCCAGCCGTTTCACGGCATTTGAAGGTGCTGGAACGGGCCGGGTTGATTGAACGCGGTGTTGATGAACAACGCCGCCCGGCGCGGTTGAAGGCTGAAACAATGGCGCCCGCCGTCTCGTGGCTGGAAGAATTCAAGGCCTTTTGGGGGACAAGCTTCGACCAGCTGGATGACCTCCTGTTCGATATGAAACAAAATGATAAATAGGAGGAAGACAATGAGTGAACTACCAGAATATATATTTGATCGCGTGTTCAACGCCCCGCGAGAAATGGTCTGGCGCGCCTGGACCGACCCTGAATTGTTGCAGCGCTGGTATGGTCCAGGCGTAGAAACCATTATCCATAAATTTGATCTCGAGCCCGGTGGAATGTGGCTTAACGAAATGAAATGGGGTGAAAACTCCATGTTGAGCAAAGTTGTTTTCAAGGAAATAACACCGTTGGAGCGCCTCGTTTGGCATCACCATTCGTCTACGGATCGGCAATGGAATACGATCTCAAATCCAAAAATGCCGGATTGGCCCCAGGTGCTGCTAACCACCGTTACCTTTGAAGATGAAGGTGGCAAGACCAATGTACGGCTGGTTTGGGTGCCATTTGAAGCAACCGATGCTGAAATTTCTTGTTTTTCTGGTGCTGTGAGCAATATGGGCAAGGGATGGGAAAGCGGTTTCGCAATTATGGATGAGATCCTTGCAGAGTTGCAGGCGAACAACGCTTAACGGAGTTTTGATAGGAACCCTGAAGTTCCAATCTGATAGACACGTAAAGAGGTTTTCGGGAAGGGCGCTCATGGTGCCCTTCTTTTGCTTTCACAATCTGGAAATTTCTTCCAATTTTCCCTTTAACTGGTTCAACGGGGTTGGATTGGCAGAAAAATTCTGGCATTGCATTAAGGCTGGCCGCTTTCCTTAGTCGATTTTCGATAGGTAAATCAGATGACCAAGATTAATATTCAATTCACTCTGTTTTCAGCTTTTTACTCGCCGCTAATTTCCACGATGTCTGGAGGTTTCCTCAAAGAAGAAGGGCTCGAGCCGGAGTGGTCCGTTTCCCCACCGGGAATTTCTGCAATTGCCGCGCTTGAAGATAACTCCGCCCACGTTGTGCAATCAGCTCTGAGCCAGGGATTTGGACCTGCCTCGAAAGGCGAAAAACCCACGGCGGTTCATTTTGCCCAGGTCAATGAAATGGATGGTTTTTTCCTGACGGCCCGGCAGGCTGATGATGATTTCTCCTGGAAAAAGCTGGAAGGCGCAGACGTGGTATTGTTCGGTGGCGGGCAACCGCTGGCGATGTTTAAATATGCCTGCCATAAGGCTGGCATTGATTATGAAAAGATCAATGCCATCAATCCCGGTGGCGCGGGCGATATCGATAAGGCGTTTCGCAATGGCCAAGGCCAATATGTCCAGCAGCAGGGACCGTTTCCCCAACAACTGGAAGCAGACGGTATCGGTCATGTAGTCGCACAAGTAGGCAAGCAGATCGGCCCGTGCGGATTTTCCAGCCTGGCGGCAACGCCATTATGGCTTGAAACCGACATGGCAAAGGCCTTTATTCGCGCCTATAAAAAAACTCGGGCCTATATGACAGAAGCACCTGCTGCAGAAATTGCCCGGGCCGAAAAACCCTATTTCCCTGATATTGACGAAGAAGTGCTCGCCGACTGCATTGCAACCTACCAGAAACTTGGCTGTTGGACGCCTCATGTTGAGATCACACCTGCAGCCTTCGAGGCCACCCTCGATATTTTTGAATTTAACGGGATCATCAAACAACGTTTCTCTTATGATCAAATCTGTGCACTGCCACCGGCTTCAAACTGATCGGGAGGGGGGATTTCATGATCCAGAATACGCAAGTTTTATTTCGTCGTGAGCCCCGCGGTCTGCCTACAGTAGACGATTTTGAAATCGTTGAAAAATCAATATCGGAAATCGGCGAAAATCAGTTTCTGATCCATAATCGGTATCTTTCTTTAGATCCTTATATGCGCATGCTGATGGGCGGCGGCTGGACGTATAGCGGCAGTTCTTTGTCGCCAGGCGACCTTATGGTTGGCCGAATATTGGGCGAGGTCATAGAAAGCAAAAATCCGGAATACCAGCCCGGTGATCATGTTGTTGGCCGGTTAGGCTGGCAGACCCATGCCATCTCTGACGGATCGGACTTGGATTTTAAGTTGGAGCCAAAACAAGGCATCGCCCTGTCGGCCTATCTGGGCGCCTGCGGCTCCACTGGAGCTACCGCCTGGGTTGGCCTAAAGGTGATCGCTAAGGTGTCTCGCAGCGATACAGTTCTGGTTTCAGCGGCTGCCGGTTCGGTAGGAAGTGCGGCAGGACAGATCGCCAAAGCCATGGGCTGCACGGTAATCGGGATTGCCGGTGGACCGGAGAAATGCCGGGTGGTGACTACCGATTTTGGTTTTGATGGTTGCTGCGACTACAAGCAAGCCGGTCTTTCTGAGCAACTGGCGAATGTTGCACCAGACGGTTTTGATGTATATTTCGACAACGTCGGCGGCGAGGTTTTGGATGCCGCGTTGCCGCATTTAAACAAGGGTGCGCGGATTGCTGTTTGTGGTGTGTTATCGCAATATAACAATGATGGTCCACCTTACGGCGTGACCAACACCCGGCTGATATTTGACAAATCCCTGCGCATCGAAGGCTTTGTACTGAGCGCCCATCGCGACAAATGGCCAAGCGCTCGTGCCGAACTGGAGGAACTGGTTCTTTCTGGCCGATTGAAATACCGCGAAACAATTGCCGAAGGTATCGCCAATGCGCCTGCTGCATTCATCGGCATGCTGCAAGGCAAAAACCTCGGCAAGCAGTTGGTAAAGCTGACCTGAACCTAAAGCTTGTCTCGCAAAAGTGGGCACCGGTTTTGCGATAAAGACACGCGCCAAAACAAAGGGTTAAAGCGTGTCAAATGAATCCGAAAAAACGAGACACGCTTTAGCCGCTGAACCCAAGTTCTTTTCGCAACAAAGCAGCCCCGGCTCCCAGCGCTTTGAGTTTACCTTCCGCCACATGCCGGGGGAGTGGAGCCATGCCGCAGTTGGTGCAGGCAATGATACGCTCCGGGTCGACAAATTCCATCGCACTGCGCAGGGTGGAAGCTACTTTTTCCGGCGTTTCAATAATCTCGCTTGCCACATCAATTGCCCCCACCAGCACGTCTTTGTCTTTCAACAATGCCAGCACCGACAACGGAACTTTGGAATCAGCACATTCCAGTGAAATCTGATCAATTCGGCTTTCATTCAACGCGGGAAAAAACTGCTCGTATTGGCGCCACTCCTCGCCCAGGCTTTCTTTCCAATCGATGTTTTCCTGAATGCCATACCCATAACAAATATGTACCGCGGTTGTGCAGGTCAATCCGTCGATCGCCCGGTGCAGGGCATCAATACCCCATATCGGCACCTGATCCATGAAAGCATTGAAAGCAGGTTCATCAAACTGGATGACGTCGACACCCAGGGCTTCAAGCTCGCGCGCTTCCTCATTGAGAAGTTCAGCAAATGCCATGGCCATTTTGGCGCGGTCGCCATAGTGGGCATCGGCGATAGTGTCGCAAATGGTCATGGGACCCGGCAGGGTAAATTTGAATTTGTTGTTGACGTGTTGACAACAGAACTTCACGCCATCGCCATGCACCGATTTTTTGCGCTTGACGGCTGATGTTACCGTGGGAACTTCGGCGTCATAGCGGTCATCCCGGATACCCATGGTCGTCATGCGCTGCCAGTCGATACCGCCTACCTGTTCAAGGAACCCATGGACGAAATGTTTGCGGAACTGCTCGCCGTCGCTGACAATTTCTATTCCGGCATCTTCCTGAATTTTAATCCACGCCAGGGCGGCATCCTGCTGACCTTCTACAAGGACATCTCCGTCAAGACGCCACGGAGCCCAGAGTTTTTCAGGTTCAGCCAGCCAGGCAGGTTTTGGCAGGCTGCCCGCAACAGTAGTTGTAATCATGAGAATTTTTCTTCCTGTATAGTTTTTCTCTGGTTTTAGCCGCCGGTGGCAACCTGAAGCTGGCCGGTAACCCCGTGGCGATCTATAAAACCGGAAATTAATCCGGTTTTTGTAGCTTCTATAACAAATTCCTGGAGAAAAGCTGCAGCCGCCTCATTTCCAGGTTTGGTCCCGATCGCCTGCTGAACGGTAGTGTAACGTCCCTCAAGTACCCGCATGTTTGGTAACTCCTTGGCGTTGTTGTTTAATGCTGGTCTGAGTCCAGCCAAAACATCCAGTTTTTCGTCGACAAACAGCTTCACGGCGCCGGCCAGCCCCTCGCCGCGGTGTAATTCCGCATGTTTGAGATGGCGGGTCAGGTAAAGATCATAAGCGCTCCGGCCCGAAATCGCGATGCGCACACCTGGTTGATCAACATCTTCGATTGATTGAAACCTTGAGGCGACGGGTACCAGATAAGTTGCCTCGATTTCCACGTAGGCATTGGTGAATTTTATCGTTTCCGCGCGGGTTGGCTCAGCGGCGATCAAGGCGATATCCCAGGCGTCATCGGCCACAGCATCGGCGACCTCCCCGGGTGAGGCAAAGGTCACATAAGAAACCGCAACGCCCAAACGTTCCGCAATAGCGCTGGCAACGTCGGGAGAAACTCCTTCAGGTTCACCCGTTGCGGTCTTGCCGGTGACAAGAAGAATGTTGCCTAAATTAATGCCCGCACGCAGCGTGCCGGTCGGAGCAAGTTGTAAAACGGCATCTTGGAACATGTGTAATTTGCCTTGGATGTGGTCGTGGAATTAGAGCGATTGATTGCCTTTGAATGATGCAATTTGGCACAGTTTTAGATTGAGTGCCAATCTTAGCGGGCGATCATTTGTGCCAAATGAAGAGACCATCGCCTTGGCCAAGAAAATTTTCCACTTTTGAAATTTAAAAAGCGATTGTCATTTTTCGCTATCGGTGCCGTTTTTAATAATATCTTCAAGGTATTATGAGAATATCTCAAGTCAGTCTTTAGGGTCTGGCACAAGAATTGCTTCACTGGAAGCTGTCACATACTCGGCAAATCCCAATCCATGGAGAAGCGATAATGTCTGTTGCAAGTTTCGAAACCTCGAACGTTCAGGAACCATCAACCGTTGATGAGGTCGGTGTTGCGAAAAAACCCAAATCCTCAGAGATTACTCCGGGGCCAGGTTTTCAGATACGCACCGAAATCGAGCGCCCGGCCGATCACGTCATTGAACATTTTAAATCATTCGAAACCACCGATATTTCTGACATGTTGAACCGCCTGTATACGATGGATCACGGAATTTCCAATCTTGCCAACGACAAACCACTGGTTGGACCGGCGGTCACCGTCAAGGTATTTCCAGGTGACAATCTGATGTTACATAAGGCGCTTGATTTAGCCCAGCCAGGCGATGTCGTCGTCGTGGACACCAGTTGCAGTGAACGCAATGCTGTTTTTGGAGATCTCATCGCCAACAAGGCTTTGCATTGTGGCATTGCCGGGTTTGTCATCGACGGACTTATCCGCGACCTTGGTGGGGTGCAGGAAACAGGTTTGCCGGTTTATGCCCGCGGGATTACGCCATTTGGCCCTCTCCATCGCGGTCCGGGCGAGCTTAATTTTCCGATCAGCTGCGGCGGAATTGTGGTTAACCCCGGCGATATTATAGCCGCCGACAAAGATGGCGTTGTGGTTGTATCCAAATCGTTTGCCGAACATGCTGCCCTCAGGCTTACCGCCCATAAGGCCCGCATGGAAAACTACGTAAACAATGTAAAACAGGGCATCTTTTCAAACGATTGGGTCGATGCCCAACTAACAGCCGATGGCTGCCTGGTTGAATAGGGCATCGTCGATAGCCACAGAAGGAATAGAGTTTGGGCAGTGTGCGTGATCAAATCTATCGTTTTGTCTACAGGGCACAGTTCTACCTGAACGTGCCCTTTTTGCTGAAATTGCTGAAATTCAAGCAATTGCGCAAGAGATATTACAACGACCTGTGGCAACAGGCAGCTCTAAACATTGGCGCTGAATGTTCAAATTGGGATTTCGGCTACCACCGGATTTCACGGAACGGGCTTACGGCAATTGTTCAGCTATCGAGTGTTAGGCTCGATGATCACTTAACCCTCGACATCATGGGCAACAAGGCGCTTGTTTACAGTCTAATGGCCGAGAAAGGCTATGCTGTTCCGCATCACAAACGATACACCATGGCCAATTTTGCTGCGTGTGAACAGTTTTTTTTGTCTTTAAAGCGCCCGGTGGTGGTTAAGCCGACCAGTGGGACCGGTGGCGGTCGTGGTGTAACGACCGGCATTAACTCTTTAAAAGCTCTTCGCAAAGCCTCCCGCTTGGCGGCAAGATTTGACGGTGACCTGATCGTCGAGGAGCAACTTGAAGGCAAATCGTACAGGTTGTTGTATTTAGATGGTCAATTTATTGACGCCGTGCAACGCGATGCTCCGGTGATCGAGGGTGATGGGCGCCAGACAATTCGCCAACTGGTTGCCGCAGTGAATGCAGAAAGGCTGACGGGAAATCCGGCAACAGCGCTTAGCCCGCTCAATATTGATCGCGATTGTTTAAACAGCCTGCGCGCGCGCAGGCTTAAACCTTCGACACGACTTAATGCCGGGCAGGTCATCGACCTTAAACGGGCAATCAACGAGAATGCCAGCCGGCAAAACCACAATGTTCGCAATCAGGTTCATCCACAGACCATTGCTGCAGGCGCGCGGCTAGTGCAGGATTTGGACGTCAAATTTGCCGGGCTGGATGTGATCTGCAAAGACA
>JAJFHR010000262.1 GCA_021775515.1 Hyphomicrobiales bacterium
CCAGGCTTGCAGCATCTTGCGGTATTCGGTGATTTTGTTCTGACGTTTTTTTGCTGCAATCAAATTGTCAGGATTAACATTCTCCAGGCCGATAAAAACCCGGCCAATTCCGGCCCGTTTGGCTTTTGAGATGAAATTCGGGATTTTGTGGCACAGAGTATCTACCTGAATGATAATCGAAAACGGCAATCCATATTCTTCGCGCAGATCACCCATGCGATCAAAAATAGCTTCCCAGTTCTTGTTGCGGGCGAAATTATCATCCGTGATAAAAAACCGCCAAATGCCCTGTTCAATATTCGCCCGGATCAAACGCTCAACATCATCGGCGCTGCGATAGCGTGATTTACGGCCCTGGACATTAATTATGGTGCAGAAACTGCACTGAAAAGGACACCCGCGACCGGCATCAAATCCGGCAATGACACCACCGTACTTGCGCACAAGCTTTCGCGGCAAAAACGGGGTCGGCTGATCTTCCATCCCCGGAAGGTCGTCCATATAATTATACACCGGCTGCAATTTCTTCTCATAGGCATCTTTCAAAAACCCGTCAAACCGGCCATCCGCCTCGCCGGCAAACAGAACAATGCCCAGATCTTTGGCCTCCTGAATATCCGGTGGCAGTTGCTTGAGCATTGCCATACAGCCACTGACATGAAATCCGCCGATCGCCACGTCAATATTCTGCGCGCGAAACTGTTTGGCAATCTGCATAGCGCGCGGAAACTGGTTTGATTGCACACCCACCATACAGACAATGCCGGAGGCATCCGGACTATTTAAACGCCGGGCAATTTTCGCAACTGGAATGACCGTATTTGTCTCATCATAACCGTTTACAATGATCTCTACGTCATCTCCAAGACCGCCCTTTTCCATGAAGTTTAGCAAAATTCCATAAAGGCAAGCGAGCGAGTTTGATGGAATCCAGGCCTTTGCCCACTGAATTACATATCCATCATCATCATAGTGAGATGGCTTGATCATCTCGACGTAGAACCGCCGCCGGTTCTTTTTGACGCCCTTACCGGACATATCCATGTGCTCTCCTGAGTTTGCCGGGGTGATCATAAATTAACACCCGATGATCTGCAATGCACAGGTTGCTGCGAGGCTAAACTGTTTCAAAATGCGACACCTGTTATTAGTTCGTATACCTAAATAACGGTAATTTTCAGTTATATTTCAATAGTTTGTGAGATGTATTCGTAGCAGAATTTTAGAGAAAATTTATAGATCGCAGGTATCATCATCTCCAAGGGCAGAGCAGATTTTTGCAAATACCCGGGGTGTAGTGAATTTTTAGGTCGATGGGGAAACTATGGATCTTGCAACAATTATCGGCATAGTTGTCGGCTTTACCGTCGTATTGGGCGCCATTTTTGCTGGTGGCGAGTTTATGACGTTTGTCAATGTGCCCTCTATTCTCATCGTTTTAGGGGGATCTATAGCCACAACAATTTTGCGATTTCCCCTGAACGGCGTACTGGGCGCACTGGTCCTAGGCGGTAAAACGGTTTTTCAGCAGAAAAAATTCGACGCCCGCGAAATGATTGATGAAATGGCTCGCCTGTCAGATGTTATTCGCAAAAATGGCCCGTTGGGGCTGGAAGGCGTTCCCATTGAAGATGAATTTTTGTCCAAGGGCATTCAGTATATCGCCGATGGCTATGATGGGGAGTTTATTCAGGACACGTTACAACGCGAAAGAGATTTAAATCTCGAGCGCCTGGAAGAAGGTGCGCGGATTTATCAATCACTAGGCGATGCAGCACCGGCGTTCGGCATGATCGGCACCCTGGTTGGACTGGTGCAGATGTTGAGCACGATGGACGATCCTTCGACCATTGGGCCATCGATGGCGGTGGCACTTTTGACCACGCTATATGGGGCGATGATCTCAAATATTGTTTGTCTGCCAATCGCCGATAAGCTTGCCGCCAAGTTCAAGACCGAGGAACTCAGTCAGAACCTTGCGATTGATGGCGTGATTCAAATTCGCGCCAACAAAAGCCCGGATGTCATCAAGGATGTACTGGTTTCTTACCTCCCGCAAAACCTGCGTGAAGAGGTTGCTGAAGCTGCCTAACGGCATTCAGTGCGCTAAAACGATTTAGGATAAAAACCTGCCATGGCAAAAAAGGAAGCCCCGGTAATCGAAGGCGCACCGATGTGGATCGTGACATTTGCCGATCTCATGTCGCTGCTGGTGACGTTTTTCGTTTTGCTGATTTCATTCTCAATTCAGGATGACCAAAAGCTACAGGTTGTTGCCGGGTCCATGAAGGATGCCTTTGGTATTCGCAAGGAAATCAGCAAAGCTGGCATGATTGAGAAAGAAGGATCACCGGTCCGGGATTATGTCAAAAAAATATCGCTGGTTGAATCTGAAAACGACACCGACTTTTCAAACATTCGCAACAACAAACAATCAAAACAGGGATCGGAAGCCAATACCTACAAAATCAAAGAAAACACGGTAGAAACGCCACGGCAGTTTGCGCTTGCTGCAGCCTCATTGCGGCAGGCCTGGCAATCGATGCCGGATATCGCAGAAATCTCAGAAAGCCTCATCCTGGAAGAAACTCCCGACGGGCTAAACATCCAATTGCTTGATCAGGAAGGCCGGTCGATGTTTCCCGAAGGCTCCTCCGAGCCCTATGACCGCACAAGGCGGCTGCTGGCTAAAATTGCCCCGGTCTTAAAAGCCATGCCCAATCGCATCCGGATTACCGGTCATTCCGATTCCTCCAGTTCCTACAATGAAAACAACTATGGCCTATGGGAATTAACCGCTGACCGGGCCAATGCCGCCCGGCGTCTCCTGACCCAAGGCGGCATGACAAATGATCAATTCTTCGCAGTAACCGGAAAAGCTGACAGCGAGCCCCTCTTTCCCGAAGACACATTTTTGGCGGCAAACCGGCGGATTTCAATTCTAATCATGAATGAAGCACCGCCAATTCCGCCAACCCACAAGCCCAACGTCCAATCAAAGTAGATTGAGCACCTGGGCTAGGCCGGCTCTACTTTCAAGATCGTGCCTTCAGCGCCGACAATTTTGACCAAGGTGCCTTCCGCGCAATCTTCGCCTTCGACCTGCCAGATAGAATCTGCAATTTTAACCCCTCCCCGACCATTCTCGATAGATTTTGAGAGAACAAAAGAACGGCCGATATACTGTTCGGCACGCTGGTTTAATAATGGCTTGTCACTTTGATCATCATCTCTGCGCAGATAACGCTTTGAAATTATAACAGAAGCCACGGAAAGTCCGGAAAACAAAACGAGTTGTACCTGCCAAGAAATTCCTACCACCAGAGCTGAAGTGCCAACTATCAGGGCTGCAAGTCCGAACCAAATCAGAAATACTCCTGGTACCAATATCTCAACAGCAAACAGAAGGGCTGCAAGAATCAACCAGTTCCAGGCCCCTAGATTGTTCAAAAAAGGAAACATCTCGTCCATCAAATCAAGCCCTTGTGTTGTTAAGAACCCGTCGGCGGAACTGTCCCGCCAGGCCGTGTCCGGGGTCTCGTGTTTGTCGCCGCAGAGTTTGATCCCTCATTATCGCCATAAACTTGTTTAGTGATCTCGGTAATTCCTCCAATAGCCCCGATTACATTTGCAGCTTCCAGCGGCATCATCAAAACTTTTTGGTTGTCTGCAGAAGCAAGTGCCTTCAAGGCACCAACGTATTTGTCAGCAATAAAGTAGTTGATCGCCTGAACATCGCCAGCAGCAATAGCCTCACTTACCATGGTCGTCGCCTTAGCTTCGGCCTCAGCTTCACGCTCCCGCGCTTCGGCATCCTTAAATGCCGCTTCCCGGCGGCCTTCAGCAGCAAGTATCTGGCCTTGTTTTTCACCCTCTGCCTGAAGGATTTCTGCAGCCCTAGCACCTTCCGCCTCGAGGATCGAGGCGCGTTTTTCACGCTCGGCTTTCATCTGACGCGCCATGGAATCAACCAAATCACGTGGCGGGGCGATATCTTTAATTTCAATCCGGGTAACTTTTACACCCCACGCCCCGGTTGCTGCATCTACGACACTGAGCAATCGGGCATTGATTTCATCCCGTTGTGACAAGAGCTCATCCAGATCCATGCTGCCCAAAACCGTTCGAATGTTGGTCATGGTCAGGTTAAGAATGGCATTTTCCAGGTCATTTACCTCGTAGGTTGCATTCGCGGCATCAAGAACCTGATAAAACGCAACTCCATCCGTCATTACCATCGCATTATCGCGGGTAATAACTTCCTGGCTTGGCACTTCATACACCCGCTCCATCATGTTCACTTTGGAGCCGATGCGATCAATAAAGGGAACGATAAGGGTCAGGCCGGGCGTCAGGGTTCGCGTGTATTTGCCAAAACGCTCAACCGTATAATTATACCCCTGCGCCACCGTCTTAACACCTGCAAAGATAATAAGAACAAAAAGCGCAACAAAAACAATGACAAAGATGCCAGATCCGTCCATTTCCCCAATCTCCCAAATAAATTGTGACTGTATTAATATAGGGATTCGGTGGGAAATTATAAGAATTGAATTGCAAATCGCTCGCTGAGCGGAAAAACATTAGAAACTGTCTTGCAAAATCTGCGGCATAAAAACCCTATATCCAGCCTTGCAGTTCGCGCATCACAACCGCCTCAATGACATCGAGGCCCTCTGGGCTGTCATTTAAGCACGGCAGAGCTGCGAAGTTTTCACCACCGTTTTCATGAAAAATTTCGGCAGCTTCAACCGCCAGTTCTTCCAGGGTTTCGACACAGTCTGCCGCAAAGCCCGGAGCAATTACCGCGATATTTTTCACACCATCGCGCGCCAGTTGCTCAATCGTTTTGTCGGTATAAGGTTGCAACCATTCAGCCGGGCCAAAGCGCGATTGAAAGGTCAGCTTGAAGCGGGTTTCATCCCAGCCCAACGCCGCGCGCATGCACTCATAGGTAACTTTACATTGCTCCTGGTAGGGATCGCCCTTATCCACATACTCCTTGGGCAGACCATGAAATGACGCCAGCACCACCTCTGGCTCCCAGTCCAGATCAGCCATTGATTTTTTCATCGAAGTTACCAGGGACGAAATATAGACAGGATCAGCCTCATACGAGGGAACGGTTCGAATGGCGGGTTGCCGGCGCATTTTTTTGAGGGCATCGAAGGCCTTGTCATTTGCCGTTGCAACGGTGGCCGAGGCATATTGCGGATAAAGCGGAAACAGCAATATTTTATCACAACCAGCAGATGTGAGGACATCCAGCTTTTCAGCTATCGAAGGCGTGCCATATCTCATCGCCCAGTCAACAACAACATTTGGCAGTTTTTCGGCAAAAGACGCACTTATCAGCTTTGCCTGACTGCGGGTAATCGTCCGCAGCGGAGATTCGTCAAGCTCTTTGTTCCAGATAGAGGCGTAGGCCTCACCACTCCGCCTGGGACGGTTGGTCAAAATTATAACATTGAGCAAAAACCACCATAGATACCGGTTGGTTTCGATCACCCGTTGATCAGAGAGAAACTCTTTCAGATACCGGCGCATCGGCCAATAACTGGTTGCATCAGGTGTCCCCAGATTTATAAGCAGAACACCTACTTTACTGTGGCGGTCATCACGCCCGGTATCGGGCGCCTCAAGTGTGGAAATTTCATCACGCATAAATTATAACTTAGAATGCCTTGCGTTCGTCTGCAATTATTACCCCATCATTTGGCAGGCTGCCGGGTGCGACAAGTTCAACCTTACCGCGCAGCTTACAAACCATCTGCAAAGTTGCGGCGACGGCCTCGGCAAAACTTGCCTCATTATTGCGGCTCTCAGCTTTGAGCAACATCGTATCATTCTGATTTTCACGCCCGATAACGAGCCGCACACGTCCTAGATCCTGGTGTTTTTTTGCCACTTCCACGACCTGCCCGGGGTGCACAAACATGCCCTTAACCTTGGCGCTTTGATCAGCGCGCCCCCGCCATCCTTCAATCCGCATGTTGGTGCGGCCACACGGGCTCATTCCCGCCATTACCGCAGACAAATCTCCAGTGGCAAACCGGATCATCGGATAATCCCGGTTAAAACTGGTAACGACCACTTCACCAACTTCGCCATCATCAACCGGGTCGCTAGTGCCCGGGTTGAGAATTTCAACAATAACCCCTTCGTTGACCACCATGCCGTCCAGCGCCGGTGTTTCATAAGCGATGATACCCAGATCCGCAGTGCCATAACATTGCGACACATGAACGCCGCGATCATTCAATTCCTGCCTCAAAGACGGTGGCAGGGCGGCACCGGAAACGCTGGCCTTGGTGATGCAGGAAAGGTCCTGATCAGCTTCAAGTCCTTTATCGAGCAAAATCTTGAGAAAATCCGGGGTACCGGCATAAGCGCTTGGTCTGAGATTGGCAATAGCCTCCACCTGCATTTCGGTATTGCCGGCACCAGCCGGGATTACAGTGCACCCCAAGGCGTGGGCGCCATTTTCAAACATGTGTCCGGCAGGTGTTAGATGGTAGGCAAAAGAATTATGGACGATATCCGTCGCTCTGATTTCAGCGGCAAATAAGGCGCGTGCAGCCCGCCACCAGTCCGATCCTGTTCCTTCAGGTTCAAAAATCGGTCCAGGCGACATGAACAATCGGCCCAGATCCTTTACCGCTGTAGTGGTAAATTCGCCAAAAGGCGGATTTTCGGATTGCAGGGCTTTGAGATCAAATTTTCGCAAGACCGGCAGACTGCTTAGCGCCTCACGTGAAGTAATATCTTCAGGATCAACACCTTCAAGTTGCCGCGACCAGCCCGGGGCTTTGTCCATCGCAACCGCAATCAGATCAGGCAGAAGGCCAAATTCCTCCCGGGCGCGCAACCCGGCATCACGCACTTCAAGGTCATCGTAAAACTCAGGAGACGGCATCTCAAGCAACTCCGACATCAAGCAAGCCAGCGTTTGCGGCGCTTGTAATGTTTGACCTCTCGGAAGGATTTACGATCGCCACCGCTGGTGCCGAGATAAAATTCCTTCACATCCTCATTATCGCGCAACAATTCCGCTTCGCCATCCATGACCACGCGGCCGTTTTCCAGAATATACCCATACTTGGCATATTTCAGTGCGATATTGGTGTTCTGTTCAGCAAGAAGAACAGCAACCTTTTCCTCTTCGTTGAGTTTTTTGACAATATCGAAAATCTCTTCCACCAGTTGCGGAGCAAGTCCCATGGAAGGCTCATCAAGTAACATCATATCAGGTCGCGACATCAAGGCGCGACCGATCGCTGTCATTTGCTGTTCCCCGCCGGAAATATAGCCAGCCAGACTGGACCGGCGCTCTTTCAGACGGGGAAAATAAGTGTAAACCAGTTCAAGGTCCTCAGCTACAGCCGCCCGCCCGTCCCGGCGCGTATAAGCGCCCGTCATCAGATTTTCTTCAACCGTTAGATGTTCAAAACAATGACGGCCCTCCATTACCTGGATAACACCGCGCCTCACCAAATCGTTGGGTGAGAGTTTGTCAACCCGTACGTTCTTATAGGAAATTGTGCCCTTGGTAACATCACCCCGCTCCGCCCCCAAAAGATTTGAAATAGCCTTGAGGGTGGTGGACTTGCCCGCTCCATTGGCACCGAGGAGGGCAACAATGCCCCCCTCGGGTACTGATAAGGAAACCCCCTTGAGAACCAGGATCACATGATCATAAATCACCTCGATATTATTAACTTCGAGCAATGATGCCGGTGTACTCATGAGCGGTTTCCTTTTTTATTTTTGCTCGATCGAACTTAGTTACAATCGCGCGGTGTGATGCCGTTTTCCTTGGCAAATGCAGCAGCATCCGCCTCGATCAACGGCCGAACTACATCGCGCATCGGCGTAAAGCCTTTGTCACCAACCAGGTTCCATTTTTTTGCGCTGGCATCCCATGCTTGAATAAACACGGTACCACCGCCGCCTTCATGGTCTTTACAGGTAACGTTGACATCACCCATGAAACCGTCAAGGCCCAGTTCTTTCCAGCGCGCTGCATCCATCTTCAGGTTTTCGTAGCCATAACGAACCTGTTCACCGGTCACTTGTTTCACACCGAATTTTTTCTGAGCCACACGAATGGCTTCTGCAACGAAGACAGCATTGACGATTCCACGATTGTAGAGA
>JAJFHR010000263.1 GCA_021775515.1 Hyphomicrobiales bacterium
TTACGATTGAGATAATTCAATTGTAGCATATGCTCCATATATGTGGATGCCAAATGTCAATCGATTTACAGCCAAAAAACAGCGCGCCTTGGTGGAATCCCTGCGCGATGATATCCGCTCAGGCCGCCTGTCGCCGGGAATGAGATTGCCGACCCAGCGTGACCTTGCCGCAGCAACAGGCGTTGCCGTAGGTACAATTGCGCGCGCCTATGGTGATGCAAATTCTGAAGGGCTGATAAAATCTTCAGTCGGTCGAGGCTCCTATGTCGCCCGTCGCAGCGACGCCTTTTTACAGGCCACCGGAGCAGAGAGCGAAAGCAAGATTTTGGACTTCCGGGTTGATTATCCCATCTACGCGCTCGACCCGCCGCTGGCTCCGGTTCTGCAGGAAATTTTGGCTGAGGATTGCCAGAACCTGCTCACCTACCGAAGTCATGCCGGTGACTTGACGCATCGCGCGGCCGGTGTTGAGTGGCTTAAAAAATGCGGCGTACATCGTAATGCTGACCAGATTGTCCTGACCGGCGGTGCTCAACATGGCCTTGTTGTTTCGCTGTCGTCAATTACCCAACCAGGCCAGGTCGTGCTGGCCGAGGAACTATCCTATGCGGGCTTGAAAGAGGCGGCCGAGTTGCTGGGCCTCACCCTGGTCGCTGTGCCGATGGATGATGAAGGAGTAATTCCCGATGCCCTCGAACATCTGTTGTATGAGCACCGTAACGCCGCTGTTTTTTACACCTCGCCTTCTGTTCAAAACCCGACGACGGTTTTGACGCCTCAACATAGGCGCAAACAGATTGCAGCTTTAATCGATCGTCATGGTCTGATGATTATCGAAGATGATATTCAACGTTTGCTTGCCGACGATACACCCGAGCCTTATGCGCAATTGCTGCCGGAGCGGACTTTCTACCTGTGCAGCTTGTCCAAGGTCGTATGCGGTGGATTGCGCATTGCCTATCTGTGTCCACCAGAAGCGCGAATTCGCATGACCATCCGCCGGGTGCTGGCAACACAATGGACAACACCACCGCTCATGGCCGAAATTGCCAAACGCTGGATCGAAGATGGCACAGCTCAGGCAACACTCGAAGTTAGGCGTTTAGAATCTAGAAAACGCCAGTCGATAGCCACCAAATTGTTGAGCGGCCATCAGGTGAAATACCAGGCAATGAGCCTATATGGATGGATAGATCTGCCGTCGGGCTGGACCTCGGACCGCTTTGTCGCCACCGCTCTTGAAGCAGGTGTTGCCGTATTGAGTGAAGGATCATTCAGTGTATCGGCCGAGGCGGCAAAAACCGGTGTTCGTTATTGTTTGGGTGTGCCGGAAAACCACCAGCAGATTACCAGGGGAATAAAAATTCTGGCGACCATCCTGAGCGAAGGACCCGGGTATGGTGACCACGTCATGTAAGTCGCATTCTCGCTGAAAAATCATTTGTTTAATTAAAATCAACAACGTCAAAGGAGCCGGCGATGCCCAAGCATCAAACCCAGCGCAATATTTCGGCAACCACAATGCTGCTGAATGCGGATCGCAATTTATCCGATGAGATCAGTGTCTCACCGCCACTTCACCAATCCTTGCAAGGCATAGCGCGTGATGCCGATCATTTTCGTGACCTAGCCTCTGCCCCGCTTAATGATCAGTTTTATAGCCGCTACGGCAATCAGACTTCCTCCAGACTGGCCAAGGTTATTGCCGATATGGAAGGTGGTGAGGCGGGCATCATGTTTTCTTCAGGCATGGGGGCCACCTCCACCACGTTGCTGGCGTTAACAAAAGGCGGCGATCATATTGTTGCTCAAAAAAACCACTACATGGGCACCACCGAGATGGTGACAAATGTGCTGCCCAAATACGGCGTGGAGTTCACTACGGTCGATCAAACTTCAGTTGCAACCTTCGAGCAGGCAATCAGACCCAATACCAAGTTGATCCTGTTGGAAACACCAGTCAACCCGCTGCTGCATTTAACAGATCTCGGTGCCATAAGTGACCTGGCCAAATCCAAAGGAATTAAGACGTTTTGCGACAATACCTTTGCAACACCAATTAACCAGCGGCCGATGGAGTTTGGGGTCGATATCGTCATGCACAGCGCCACAAAATATATCGGCGGGCACCATGATCTGTTGGCTGGAAACATTACGTCGTCGCAGGAAATCATCGAAAAAATCTGGGACATGAGCCTTAATACAGGGGCCATCTGCGCACCCTTTAACTCGTGGCTGGCACTTCGCGGCATCCGCACACTTGAATTGCGTGTCCGTCAGCAAAATGCCAGCGCACAAGCAATTGCGGAATTCGTAGATGCTCATCCCGCAGTTGGAAGAGTTTATTTTCCCGGGTTGAAAACACACCCCCAACATGAACTTGCCAATAAACAGATGTCAGGCTTTGGCGGACTTTTAACATTTGACCTCAAGGGCGGTTATGATGCCGGTATCGCATTTATCAAGAACCTGGAGTTTGTCCAAAATGCTGCAAGTCTCGGCGGTGTATTTACGGTGGCAGTCCAACCCGCCGTCATGTTTGGCGGACGGCTGTCGGCAGATGTTGTCGAGGAACAGGGAATTTCGCCAGGCCTCATCCGCTTTGCCACTGGCATAGAAAATACAGAGGACTTAATTGCCGATATCGATCAGGCGCTGGCGCGTATTTGAAATGAGCCTATATCAACAGATCAAGCTCTAGATCATAGTTGATATCGGTTTCATGGTGGCGGTCAGCCAATCCATAACCACACGTATGCGCATGAAATCGCGCAACTCAGGATGAACCATCAACCAGATTTCCCGCAACAAGGTCTCGTCTCCCTGACCAAGTCTGACTAGAGAGGTGTCGCGCCCGCCGACACAGACCGGGAGCAACGACTTGCCAAGCCCGGCTTTTACCGCCTTTAACAATGTTTCGGCATCATTAACTTGCAACTGAGATCTCGTGGACCCGTCACGGTTCATTTCATTTGCAATCCATTTGGCCTGCGGCAGATCGGACATCTGGCCGTCATAGGTAATCCACTGCAATGATGTGTCCGCAACCGATGCGGCACAATAAGTTGCATAGGTCATTTGCCCAACACGGCGGACGATGGCTCTCGTATCACCGGCAGGACGGGCAAAGCGCAAGGCAATATCAGCCTCTCGTTTGGTCAAAGACAGGTTCCGCCAGTCGGCAACCAGCTCAACTTCCAAAGCCGGATGCTGATTGAGAAGCTTTGGCAACTCACCAATGAGCACGTGATTTGCGATCAGCGGCACTGTGGTAATCCGAACCGAGCCGGCAGCTTTGTCATTGATGCCCGCAAGCAGGCCCTCTGCGGCTTGAATTTCCAAATTTACTCGTTCAGCCCGCAATATTAGCTTCTCTCCGGCCGCAGTCGGTTGCAAAACGCCGAGGTGGCGCTCAAACAATCTGGTGCCGAGGCGTCGTTGGTAACGGGCAATGCGGCGGGCAACTGTGCTCTCGTTAACATCAAGGAATTTGGCGGTGGCGGCAAATGTCGCCAAATGGCCAACGGCGAGAACAAACCTCAAATCATCCCAATTATCATCCTGCATTTTTGCCTTCGAAAATAGCAATTTTAAGCGTTTAACGATTATTTTCGCCAGACTAACATCTCTCTTCCTGCCCATCAACAAAACGGAGATTTCAATCATGATCTACGCGGTGATATTTGAAGACGATGAAAACCACGCCAGCAAACGGTCAGAATATATGGCCGACCACTTGGCTTTTCTTGCCAAAAATTCCGAAAAAATTAGCGCTGCCGGGCCGCTGACAGACGTGCAATCCGATACGGCAGCAGGAGGTTTGTGGCTGGTTGAGGCACAAAGCCCGCAAGTGGTCAAAACGTTGATTGAAATCGATCCGTTCTGGCCCACGGGGCTGCGAAAATCAGTTCGCATTCTTGAATGGAAACTGGTATTCCGTGAGGGAGCCAGTCTGATTTGAAAGTTTCTCATTAATCGCGTCCAACTGGCAGAAATATAACGAACGCTGATCCATCCGGCATTGTGCCGTGGTGTTTTTTAAGGGGTTGAGGGATGTTGCTGGAAAACAAAATCGCTGTCATTACCGGCGCGGCTCAAGGGCTGGGTCTGGCTTGTGCTGAAAGTTTCGTGCAAGAAGGTGCGAAGGTTGTTTTAGCTGATATCAAGGATCAGGAAGGACAAGAAGCCGCAGATCGCCTGGGCAAAACCGGCGCGGATGTAAGCTATGTCCATTGTGACGTGTCGAAATCCTCAGACATCGAAGCGCTGATGAGCTTTGCTAAAAAGACCCATGGACGGATTGATACGGCGATTGCAAATGCAGGCATTGTCCATGTGTCGGACCCGCTGGAGCTTGCTGAGGAAGATTTTGACCGTGTCATTGCGGTTAATCTGA
>JAJFHR010000264.1 GCA_021775515.1 Hyphomicrobiales bacterium
GCGGCTGGTGCTGATATTCGGCATTTTTGCATTTTCATTTGTTGTGCTTGCCGCCAGATTGGTAAACCTGTCGATGTCCAGCGGAATTTCGGACCGCGCCGCTGTTGTCAGAGCTGCCAGCAATGTGCAATCACGTCCGGATATTTTTGACCGTAACGGCGAAATGATGGCAACTGATATAACCGTTGCCTCGTTGTTTGCCGATGCCCGCAAGATTATAGATGTAGATGAGGCGGCAGATGAAATTGCCGCAATATTGCCCGGTGTTGATCCTGTGACACTGCGGAAAAAGTTAGCCAGTCGCAAAGCCTTTGTATGGGTCAAACGCGAAGTAACGCCGCGCCAGAAGGCTGCCGTTTATAATCTCGGCTTGCCCGGGTTTGATTTTGTCAATGAAACCCGCAGGGTCTATCCCAACGGGCGTGCGGCTGCGCATATTCTCGGGCGGGTGAATATTGATAATAAAGGGATTGCCGGCATTGAAAAATATATCGAGAAGGACCTCGAGCAAAGAACGAAGAACAAGTCTACAGGCCCTGCAAAACCGGTGTATCTGTCAGTTGACTTGAGAGTTCAACATGCCCTGGCAAATGAACTGGCACGGGCGAAAGATGAATTTGAGGCTGAGGCGATTGCTGGAATTGTGCTGGATGTTCAAAGCGGCGAAGTGGTGGCCATGGCCTCACTGCCGGATTATGACCCCAATTTGCCGGTAGGTGCGCTCGATAAAACGCGGCTCAATCGCCCGGTCGCCGGTGTTTATGAACTGGGCTCGACATTTAAGGCGGTCACGGTAGCCATGGCGCTTGATAGTGGATCGGCAAGTTTGGCCTCTCAGTATGATGCCAGGAAACCAATTAAAATATCGCGTTTCACCATCAACGATTTTCATGCTCAACGACGCATTCTATCGGTTCCGGAAGTCTTCATTTATTCCTCCAATATCGGGGCGGCAAAAATGGCGATGGACGTTGGCATTGAAAAACACCAGGAATTTTTGCGGCGGCTTGGTCTGCTCGATCGCCTTGACACCGAGTTGCCGGAGAGCAGGAAACCCTTGCTGCCTGAAAAATGGAGTGCAGTTAACACCATGACGATTTCTTTCGGTCACGGGTTGTCTGTTGCGCCGTTGCAATTGGCAAGTGCGGGGGCTGCGCTGGTGAATGGCGGCCGATTGATCCGCCCGACTTTCCTGCGCCGCTCAGCGGTTGCTGCATTTATTGATTCCAAACAGGTCATCAAACCAAAAACCAGTCGCATGATGCGTGAACTTATGCGCCTGAATGCTGTACGCGGTACGGCAAAACGTGCGAATATCCCAGGATATCGCGTCGGTGGGAAAACCGGTACGGCTGACAAGGTCATTAACGGAAAATATGACAGTTCGAGGTTGTTGACTTCGTTCCTGGGAACCTTCCCGACAGATGCGCCGCAATACGTGGTGTTTGTAATGGTTGATGAGCCAAAAGCTTCGGAAGCAACACGCGGCAATGCGACTTCGGGATGGAATGCGGTACCGACGGCTGGCAATATCATCAAGCGGATTGCGCCAATGTTGGGCGTATTGCCGAAAGGCGACCAGGTTAATCCTTTTGGCGAGCCGGTTATGGTGTCTTATTAAAATAAACCGCTTACACGAAGACAGATGAAAAATGGAGCTTGCAACGCTTGTCGGTCCAGACCTGAAGTTGCCGGATGAACTGGCCAGACAGGAAATTTTGGGGCTAACCGCCGATAGTCGGGCCATTGAGCCCGGCTTTGTTTTCGCGGCTCTGTCGGGTGTTAATGTCGATGGTGCTAAATTCATACCCGATGCAATCAGCCGTGGTGCCAGTGTTATTTTAGCCGCCGATACCGGACACACAACGGTGGAGAGGGGCGTTCCCGTTTTGCGGGTTGCCAACCCACGGGCAATGTTTGCCCGGATGGCGGCCCGGTTTTATCAACGGCAACCGGAAATCATTGTCGCGGTTACGGGAACCAACGGAAAAACCTCGGTTGCCGCTTTTGTGCGCCAAATCTGGACCGGCCTCGGGCTAAAATCAGCAAGTCTGGGGACCGTCGGCCTGGTAATGCCCAATGAAACCATCCCGCTTGAACACACAACTCCTGAACCTGTGACATTGCATAGATTGTTGCGCAGACTTAGTGATGAGGGCATCGACCATCTGGCATTTGAGGCCTCGAGCCATGGACTGGCGCAATACCGCGTGGAGGGCGTGAAAATTCAAGCTGCCGCCTTTACCAATATAAGCCGGGATCATCTGGATTATCATGAAAGCTTCGAAGAATACCTAGGTGAGAAACTCAGACTTTTTTCCGAAATTCTTTCGGTCGACGGGTGTATTGTTGTCAATGCCGACAGTGAGGCTGCGCATCACGTAGTCGAAATTGCAGAAAATCGCGGCCTCAAGCTCATAACCTTTGGTGAAAAGGGAAAGGATCTAACACTTATTGCCCATCAACGGCACGGATTTTCACAGCAGATTGTTATTGGATGCGGGAATGAAGAATTCAAAATCGACTTTCCTCTTGCCGGTGATTTTCAAGTATCAAATGCTTTGTGTGCAGCAGCACTGGTAATGGCGACGGGGCATCCTGCCCGAGAGGTGTTGCCGTTGCTTGAAACTTTACATGGCGCGAAGGGGCGGCTTGACCTGGTTGGTTGCAACCGATATGGAGCGTCGGTCTTTGTTGATTATTCGCATACGCCCGAGGCCCTGAGGGTAGCACTTGTAACCTTGCGCCCCTACGCAGCATCCAGACTTATCGTTGTCGTAGGTGCCGGTGGTGACCGAGATAAGGGCAAGAGGCCACAAATGGGACA
>JAJFHR010000265.1 GCA_021775515.1 Hyphomicrobiales bacterium
CTGGCGGATCATCCCTCGGGTATCGCGGCCGGCTGAACCGGCTTCAAGCCTGAAACACGGCGTAAATGCCGTATGGCGCAGCGGTAAATCCGCCTCTTCATAAATGGTTTCACTGGCAAGGTTAGTCAGAGGAACTTCGGCGGTCGGGATTAACCAGAACCCGTCAATTGTCCGAAACAAATCATCGGCAAACTTGGGCAATTGGCCGGTACCGAACATGGCTTTGTCGCGAACCAGTATTGGCGGAACGATTTCGCGATATCCGTTTTCAACGGTATGTATGTCCAACATGAACGAGGCTAACGCCCGCTCCATGCGAGCCAGCGCGCCCTTTAAAACAACGAAGCGGGCACCCGACATTTTGGCAGCGGCTTCAAAATCCATCAATCCTAAGGCTTCACCAAGATCGAAATGTTGTTTGGCCTCGAAATTTAAGTCCGGTTTTTCGCCAAAAGTGTGATGCTCCACATTGGCGCTCTCATCTTCTCCGTCTGGCACATCATCAAGCGGCAAATTGGGTATGGCTGATAAAATTTCCACAAGTTCCTGATCGAACCGGCGCTCAACATCTTCGCCTGATTGGATAAGGGATTTGAGTTCGGCAATCTCGTCAATGAGCTGTCGGGCCTTATCCTCGTTGCCTGTAGCTTTTGCCGCACCAATCTCTTTCGATGCAGCATTTCGCCGGTTTTGGGCTTCTTGAAGTTTGGCGACATGATCACGCCGCTCAATATCTTTTTGCAAGACGGTCTTGGACATGGCTCTTAGCCCGCGTCGGGCTAACCCGGCATCAAAGGCATCGGCATTTTCCCTGATCCATTTTATATCGAACATCACCGGTCCTAATTAGTTCAAGGTGTTAAGTGTGGAATATACAGTTTATTACGTGAAGCTTTTTAGACGTTTCCGTGGCGAACAATAACAACACCCATAATTGTCCTGTATAAAAGGCGTTGGGGGATGCGTCTATGGAAAAGATAGAAAGGGTGGGCTAGAATTTTAGGTTTTCTTACCCTCGACTTCGTCTTCGTCGTCATCGTCGTCATCGTCGTCCAACAAACCATCTTCGGCATCACGTTCAGCTTGTTTTTTTGCGACATAGGCAACCGACAGAATGGAAAGCTCGTAAAGCAGCAAGGTTGGCACGGCCAAGCCGATTTGGCTGACGGGATCGGGCGGGGTTAAAAATGCGGCGGCGGCAAATGCGCCGACGATTGCGTATTTGCGTTTGCTTTTGAGGCCCTGGGCCGTAACCAGCCGGGCCCGGGCAAGAAGAGTTAAAACAACGGGCAATTGAAAACACAGGCCAAACGCGAAAATGAGCGTCATGATCAAGCTGAGATATTCGCTCACCCGGGGAAGTAGTTTGATGGCCAGTTCGCCATCGCCACCGGCCTGTTGCATGCCGAGAAAAAACGTCATGGCCAAGGGCATGACAACGAAAAATACCACCGATCCGCCTAAAATAAACAACACCGGCGTGGCGATGAGAAACGGAATAAAGGCGGAGCGTTCGTTTTTATAAAGACCCGGGGCAACAAACATATAAAGTTGTCCGGCGATCACTGGAAATGAAATGCACAAGGCACCGAACAAAGCAAGCTTGAGTTCGGTAAATAAAAACTCCTGTGGCGCCGTATAAATCAGCTCGGAACCACTGTTAGGTCCAACCGCCTGTTTATAGGGATATAACAATAGATTGAAAATTGGTTTTGCAAAATAAAAACTGACACCAAACGCGACAAACAACACCGCCATAGATTTTATCAAGCGTGACCTAAGCTCAGTCAGATGTTCAATGAGCGGGGCCTGACTCGAATCAATTTCATCTTCTGATGTCGTTGAACTCATGCACTCGCCTTTTCAGATAATTTGGCAGATGCCTTGGCACGCGCTTTTTTAGGAGAGCTTTTCACCTTTGCCGGTTTGCTCACCGTGCTAGACTTTGTTTTTTTGGATTTGGCGGGCGATTTCTTTTTGCCTGATGACTTGGTTTTTGCAGGTGCTGAAATGGTACCGCTATCGATTGTATCCCTGATCGTGCTGCCTGCCTCCTCAAAGGGAGACATCGCCTGTTTTATTTGATTGGCAGGTGACAAATCCTGGACCGACTCAATGCCCTTGCGAAATTCCTTGAGTTCTTCCTGGTCAGCAATATCGTCAAAATGGGATTTAAATTCGCTGGCCATTCCCCGCGCCTTTGCCACCATTTTTCCAATACGACGCAGCATTCCCGGCAAGTCCTTTGGACCCACCACGATAATTGCAACAACTGCAATAATGAGAAGCTCTACGCCACCTATATCAAACATGAAACGCTCACGGTCTGCCCGTCAAAGTGCCGACGGTTTGATCAAGAACAAGCCTGTCTTGAGGCTCAGCTTTTTGCTTTTGACGTCCTTTTGACGGCCGCTACTTTTTCATCAGCATCATGATCAATCGTTTTTACCGTGTCGCTGGCAATATCTTCGGCCTCATCGACATCATCGGCCATGCCTTTTTTGAAACTTTTGATGCCCTTGGCAACATCGGTCATAAGGCCCGAAATTTTGCCGCGTCCAAAAAGAAGTACCAGCAATACTGCTACAATTAAAATTTGTATCCAACTTGGTGCCATTTTCAACTCTCCACTCAATTACGCAATCTGCGGCACGAATTCTCCCCACTATGGCAAAATCGTGGCCTCGCCGCAATCAATCCTCACCGCCATTTTAAAACGCGGTAAATATCACCGTCCGAAGCGCAGGTCCATATATCCTTCTTATCTAGTTGTCTTTGCTTGGAAATGCAAAAATTTGTGAAGGATCAACATCAATTTTTACCACATCACCTCGTTTTTGGGTGATTTCCCCGAAAATATGGGCCTGAACAGGATGGTCAAGGTCGGTGATATGGATATCCAGAAGACTGTAATCTCCTAAAAATCTCACATTACCGATTAATCCTTCCAACCCGCAATCATTTTTTGAAATGCTTATGCCCTGTGGCCGCACTAATACTATCGTTTTTGTCCCGCTTGCAAGATCTGGGGTTGCTATTTTGCCCAGGGCAGTTTGCACATGCCCCGCCTCTACAGTCCCGATCAATTCATTAAAATCACAAAAGAATCTCGCTACCTCGGCATCTGCGGGTTTGGCGTACAGCTCTCTTGGTGTGCCAATCTGCACAAGGCGCCCCTCTCGCATCAAAATAATGCGATCCGCCATGCGCATGGCTTCCTGGGGGTCGTGGGTAACTAAAAGACTACAGGCCCTCGTTTCCTTTAATACGGCCAAGGTTTCATCGCGAACATTGTCCCGCAATCTTTGGTCCAACCCCGAAAACGGTTCATCCATCAACAAGACAACCGGGCGTGGCGCAATCGCCCGGGCTAATGCTACGCGTTGTTGTTCGCCGCCCGAGAGCACATAGGGATAGGCGTCTTCATATTGCGACATGCCAACACGCGCCAGAGCGGCTCTGGCTTCGACAAGCGCAGTCGGGCGGGCGAGGTCTCTTAGTCCAAAAGCCACGTTTTCTAAAATAGTTTTGTGCGGAAAAAGTGCAAAATCCTGGAACATCAGGCCAATTCCACGTTTTTCAGGCGGTACAAATACTGTAGGACCGGAAATT
>JAJFHR010000266.1 GCA_021775515.1 Hyphomicrobiales bacterium
CGTTCTGGATTGCTGGTAGGCGACAAACGAGGCGATTGAGGCACCGGCGCCGGGAATGACGCCGATGATTAAGCCGATAAGACTGTTCCAGGTGATATGCCACCAGCGCTTCAGGGCAATTCTGGAGCCTTCCAAGGTTTCCGCCCAACTGGACGTGGTCATTAATTCGCGGCCCTTGTCGGTGAGAATGGACTTCTTTTCAATGATCACAAAGGCTTCGGAAACAGCGAATAGTCCAACCAGCGCGGGGATCAGCGGAACCCCGTCATATAATTCCAAAAATCCCATTGTTCCCCGGGGCGTTGCATAAACGACATCTGTTCCAATAGCACCGATCATCAAGCCGAAAAACCCGGAAATCAGACCTTTTAGCGTATCTCTTGAGGCAATTGATGCGATCAGGGAGATGCCGAATAACATGACAACGATCATTTCGACCGAGTGCATGTAGTAACCGACCTCGGCCAGAATAGGCATCGCCAACAAAGCCAGGACAGTTGTCAATAACCCGCCAAATGCAGAGGCGATAAATGACATGGCAAGGGCCTGTTGACCTCTGCCCTGCTTTGTCATCGGGTAACCATCTAGGGGGGTTGCTGCGGCTCCGGCGGTGCCGGGGATATTGACCAGGATGGCAGGAATTCCCGCCCCCATCCGTGACGCGCAGTATAATGAGACCATGAATACCAATCCGACCTCAACTTCCATGGCCAGGGTCAATGGCAGAAGAATTATTATGGTATTTGCGGCGCTGAAGCCGGGAATTGCTCCAACGATCAGCCCTAGGAATATCGTTGGGATAATGACCCACCAAAAGCCCAGGGTGTTGCCAAACAGGTCGATGAAAAATCCAATTTCAGAGCCCATTTTCGATTACCATCTTCATTAGGGCTTCAAATGGTCCTCTGGGGAAGCGGGTATTAAAGGCGAGAATAAACAACGCATATCCACCCAAAGCCATTGCAAGCGAGATAGTCGCCGAAAATAAGTTTCGCCGGCCCTGGTTCAGCACCGACATCGACAGATACAAAAACAAAAAGGTGGTGATGGTAAAACCACCCCATTCGATTAAAAAAATATAGGCGAAGGTGATGGCAAAAACAGCGGCGCGCCCGGAATAAATATCCTGGGTGCTAAACAGTTCCGTCATTTTCAGATTGGCCTGTTTGCGGCTTATCAAGAGGCATTTTTTTGCGATAAACAACAGGCATAGAAAGATAAGAATACCGCCTATCAAAACGGCGCTGACCTGAGCTGTCCACGGTGAATTGATAATGGTCGAAAAATAGTAGAGTGTAAAAATTACCGCAGCGATCGGAATTACCAGTTGCCCGCCAATCGATTGCTGTTCCTCCGCATGTTTCGGTGAAGCGGAAGTTGAGTTATTCATCATCATGCCTTTTGGTTGTTCTTAGGCCTTTTGGGTGCCCGGTCCTAAGGGAGTGGAACCGGGCACCGTTCAAGCGCAACGTGACCAGTTATCTGTTGCCGCTCAATAAAGGTTTGAACTGTTCACCAATCTCGATGATGTTTTTGCTATATTCTGCGCACTCCGCGGGACCGCCATAATTTACATACTCCCAGTTGCCCCGGGCCTTTAACACTGCGGCCTTAAACTTCGGATCGTCAAATACCTCTTTGAACGTATTTTGCAGGATTTCAAATCGATCCGGATAATTATCGACTGCGGCCTTGTGAATGCCAAAGGCCCGTGAGGATAACAAGGGTGGCAGTTTAGTGCCGAAATGATCGTTCATGGTCGGTGCGTTATCAAGTCGCTCGCCAAGTTTGTTTTTGTCGTCGAAGACTAAAAACGTTTTTACCAGTTTGCGTTTTGCTGCAACGGTACCGGAGGTCAAAACGCTGAAATCAACTTCGCCGGTCACCGCACCGGCGACGGTGTTTTTTCCCCCAGAAAGCGGAATGAGATTGAATTGTGCGCCAGTGTGTTCGCCCAATGCCAGTATACCCACAGAGGCTGGATGAGCCATTCGGCTGGTGCCGACATTCAATTTGCGTTTTTTACCTTCTGCCACGATGTCGTCAATGGAGTTGAAGGGGCTTTTTTTGCCGGCAAAGACACATCCTGGATCGGTATCCACCCGCCCGAAATACAAATAATCTTCTACCTTGAAGCTTTGTGGTGGTTTGACCACCCAATTCAACAGCTCAGGGCCCATGTTGCCAAAAATCAGGTTGTAACAATCGGCCTCACGTTTGCCCATATAGACTTCATAGCCAACCCGCCCGGAGGCACCGGGAAAAAATCCAGGCTCGAAACTGGTTTTTAGATATTCTTTCCAAATGCCGGAAAATGCGCGGAAGTTGCGATCAGCACCGCCACCCTCGCGGGTTGGAATGACAACTTTAATGTTGCGGTCGGGGTATTTTGCGGCAAGAGCAGAGGAAAGCGGCAGAGCGCCGCTAGCCGCGGCTCCAGCCACCCAAGCGGCCTTATAAAGGAATTCCCGTTTTGTCGGTTTCCACAATCGCGTCATGATTTACTCCCGATTATTGACTTTTTGCCAGCAACGCCGTGCCGGCATCGCTCCGGTAGTGCTTCCGTAAAATCTTAACCAACTTTTTCAATTGGTGTCAATTGAACCAATTTTCTAAAATTAATTTTACAAATCAACAGGTTAAAATTAAAATGGCATAACCAATTAATAAATTTGGTTAGTTTGAGATTGGTATGACTTCTGAAAATGAACAACGGGCGCTTAACCACCTGCGTCGCTTGCTGACGATTGGACAGTATCCTTCAGGGAGCAGACTGCCGCCTGAACGGGATTTGGCGCTGGAATTAGGCATGGGGCGAGGGCCAATTCGAAGTGCACTCAGCACGCTCGAAGCAGAGGGAAAAATTTCCCGTCATATCGGACAAGGAACTTTTGTTGGCAGCCTACCTGCTTCACGGCAATCTTTGCCGGGGCCAATCTACCTTCAGTCGGCAAACCCCAGCGAATTGATGGAAACACGACTGACGATTGAGCCAAGGGTAGCGGCGATGGCGGCGGTTCGGGCGAGTGAGGAAGATATTGATTATCTTCATTTGTGTGTTGCACGCAGTGAAAAGGCTTCGGATTGGGAGATGTGGGAGCGCTGGGATGCCACATTTCACCGGACGATCGGGCTTGCCTCCGGCAACAGTATCCTTGCCGATCTAATTGAAATGATGAACAAGGTCCGGGGCGATCAAACCCGCCGTCCTGTCCGACAGCAAGCAGCCAACCCCGACTGGCGACCGGTCCTGGTGAACCAGCACCGCGCCATTGTCGGGGCAATCAAGGCCCGCGACCCGGAAGGTGCTGCCCGGGCAATGCGCGATCATTTACGCGGTGTTGAAGAGAGGCTTTTTGGCGACCTGGAAGATTTGGCCAAATTTGTAGAACGGTTGTAGAGCTTTACCGACACCACACTCCAACCCCCCGGGCCGCTGATCTTGCCACTTGGACATTTAGCGACACCGACAGATTGGGGCGCAGATGGAGGTTGTATTGGGAAGCCTATCTCAGAACCATGACTGTGCAATGAGCATGCCGAACAACCTTAGCTGCGACGGAACCAAGCAGATAATCGGAAAGCCCCGGTTTGTGCGAGGCAATCATGATCAAGTCGATATGCTCGTCGCTTGCGACATTTAATATCTCATTTGCCGGCGTTCCGTGTTTAACCTTGATTTTTGTCGAAGGTGCGAGCCCGTGCTTTTTAACCAAAGCCTGAAGTTCGGATTTTGAATGGGATAAGGCCATTTCATCAAGGCCGGATGGCAACTCGACGGCAATGTAACCCGAAATTTCGGGAATCACATTAAGCAGCACCAATTCGCCATCGCCTTGTTCGGCGAATTTGCTTGCCTGATCAATCAGCAAGCTGCTTTTTTCAATGTGGGCAAGATCTATCGGAACCAGGATTTTTTTGAACATTTAACTCTCCATTTCTGTTAAGGCAATTCTATAAGATCAAGGTGCCCGGGCATTGATATGAGTCAATCAAAGAACGGTCATAATCTCA
>JAJFHR010000267.1 GCA_021775515.1 Hyphomicrobiales bacterium
GTGCATGTCGGAAGTATTAAGATCGTTCTTCTCATACCAGGTCGCCGTCGGCAACACGATATCGGAATAGACCGCCGTCGTTGACATCCGGAAATCCAACGTCACCACCAGGTCAAGTTTCCCTTCCGGTGCGGTTGCATGCCATTTTATCTCTGAAGGTTTGTCATGGCCCATTTCGTCAATGTCATCACTCATCAAGCCGTTTTGGGTGCCAAGCAAATGTTTGAGCATATATTCATGCCCCTTGCCCGACGATCCCAGAAGGTTTGAGCGCCAGACAAACAAATTTCGCGGAAAATTATCAGGATGATCAGGATCTTCGCAGGCAAAACTCAAATCATCTGCCTGGAGCCGGTCAATCACATATTTTGCCGTCGGCTTTTTCGCCTTTTTGGCTTTTGCCGCCAGGCTCAAAGGATTTTCCTGAAGCTGAGGAGCAGAGGGCAGCCAGCCCATACGTTCGGAGCGCACATTGCAGTCGATAAGTGAATGATCTTTCCATTTTTCCTTATCCGCCAAGGGGGAAAGCACTTCTCCCACGCCCAGTTTTTCATAACGCCACTGGCTTGAGTGATTGTAGAAAAACGATGTTGAGTTCATCTGGCGCGGCGGACGGCTCCAGTCGAGACCAAAGGCCAGCGGCAGCCAGCCGGTCTGCGGGCGAAGTTTTTCCTGACCGACATAATGCGCCCAGCCACCTCCTGACTGGCCGATGCAACCGCACATAATCAGGAGATTAATGATCCCCCGGTAGGTCATATCCATATGGTACCAATGGTTGATGGCGGCACCGAGAATGACCATAGAGCGCCCACGGGTCTTATCTGCGTTATCGGCAAATTCACGCGCCACCTGAATGACCTTGGCACGATCAACACCGGTGATCGCTTCCTGCCATGCTGGCGTGTAAGGCACGTTATCATCGTAGTCTTTGGCAATATTATCGCCTCCAAGGCCGCGATCTATCGCATAATTGGCGGCCATGAGGTCATAAACCGTGGTGACATAAGCAGATTTGTTACCTTTCAGCTTGACCTTGCGGACCGGCACTTTGCGCACCTGCACGCTGTCATGGTGAGTGTGGGAAAATAACTCGGTTTCATGCGGCTGATTGCCGAAGTAAGGAAACGCCACATCCAAAACAGCATCCCGGTCCTCAATACAGGAAAGCTGGGGATGAATATCCTTGCCCGAAACCCCGTCTTTTTCCTCAAGATTCCATTTGCCGTCCTCGCCCCAGCGTGAGCCGATGGTGCCGTTGGGCACCCGAAGTTCCTGGCTGGTTTCATCAAAAACGACGGATTTCCATTCCGCATTATTTTTGACCTTCAGATCGCCGGTCAAATCACAACTGCGCAGGGTACGGCTGGGCACGTAGTGTCCATCTTGTTGATCCAGCATCACCAGTATCGGCATATCTGAATATTGGCGGCAATAATTGCTGAAATATTCAGATTTTCCGCTGAGATGAAACTCTTTGAACACCACATGGCCCATCGCCATCGCCATCGCACTATCGGTGCCCTGGCGCGGATTCAGCCAAAGATCCGTGAGCTTGGCGACTTCAGAATAATCAGGTGTCACGGAAACTGTTTTGGTACCCTTATAACGCACCTCGGTAAAAAAATGTGCATCCGGCGTGCGTGTTTGCGGCACGTTGGAGCCCCAGGCAATGATGTAGGAGGAGTTGAACCAGTCGGCTGATTCTGGCACATCCGTCTGCTCGCCCCAAACTTGCGGCGATGACGGCGGCAAATCGCAATACCAATCATAAAAACTCATACAAACACCGCCCATCAACGAGAGGTATCGGGAACCTGCCGCATAGGAAACCATCGACATCGCCGGGATCGGCGAAAACCCGATGACCCGGTCGGGTCCGAAGCGTTTGGTGGTGTAGATATTGGCCGCTGCGGTAATTTCATTGACCTCATCCCACCCGGCTCGCAAAAATCCACCCAGACCACGCACTTTTTTATATTCAATGGCTTTTATCGGATCGCTAACAATGCTTTCCCAGGCATCAACGGGATCGCTGTGCTGCTGTTTAGCCTCGCGCCACAGCTTGAGAAGACGTGAGCGGATAAGAGGATATTTCAACCGGGCGGCACTGTAGAGATACCAGGAATAACTTGCCCCGCGGGCGCAGCCGCGCGGTTCGTGGTTGGGCATGTCGGGACGGGTTCGCGGATAATCCGTCTGCTGTGTTTCCCAGGTCACCAATCCGTTTTTGACATAAATCTTCCAACTACAAGACCCCGTGCAGTTTACCCCGTGGGTCGAGCGCACGATTTTGTCATGTGCCCAACGTCCACGGTATGCCTTTTCCCAGGTACGCTTTTCCGACGTGGTGATGCCGTGTCCATCGGAGAAGCTGTTCTCGACCTTGGAGAAATATGTCAAGCGATCGATAAAATTACTCATGCCGTTTCTCCTTGGCTGTTGCCGCGTTCGATATCATGCAGAAGCGCTCCGCGTTTGGTGTAATAGTGCCAGGTGATCAACACGCAGGTTGCATAGAAGATCAAAAAGGCTACGAGGGCTGAGGCCGGACTACCGGTCATGGCGATTGAAGAGCCATATGATTTAGGAATGAAAAACGCTCCATAGGCTGCAATCGCTGAGGTGAAGCCGATAATTGCCGCAGATTCCTTATCTGACTGGCGCATCAGCGCATCCCCCGCCAGGTTAGGCATCAAACGGCCAACCTCCAGACGCATGATCACCGGTATCATCTGGAAGGTAGAGGCATTGCCCACACCGGTTGCAAAGAACAACACCATGAACATGGCGAAGAAACCCCAGAAGGCCCCGGGTTGTTCTTTGATGGAGAGGAAATACAACACACCTGCCACGGCTGCGATCATCATAACGAACGTCCATAGGGTCACCCGGCCGCCGCCAAACTTATCTGAAATCCACCCGGTTGCAGCACGAGAAAGCGCGCCGACCAAAGGCCCAAGAAAAACGTACTTAAGCGAATTGATATCGGGGAACATCAGTTTGGACAGCAGGGGGAAACCAGCGGAATAGCCAATGAACGAGCCGAAGGTTCCCGTATACAGCCAGCACATAATCCAGTTGTGTTTGCGGGAGAAGATAATCGACTGTTCTTTGAAAGAGGCCTTGGCGCTGGCAATGTCATTCATGCCAAACCAGGCCGCAACAGTGCTCAGGATCAAGAATGGCACCCAGATAAAACCGGCGTTCTGCAGCCAAAGCTGCGTTCCAGCACTGGTTATTTGCGGCTCCCCGCCAATCGCACCAAACACACCTGCCGTGATTACCAGCGGCACCGTAAATTGCATGACACTGACGCCTGCATTGCCCAGACCGGCATTAAGCGCCAGGGCGTTGCCTTTTTCTTTCTTGTGAAAGAAAAAGCTGATGTTTGACATCGACGAGGCAAAATTACCGCCTCCAAATCCACACAGCAAGGCC
>JAJFHR010000268.1 GCA_021775515.1 Hyphomicrobiales bacterium
CTCGGCGGCTTTGACTTCACTGGCAACATCGATCATGCGCGACCGTTCCCAAGTTCCCGTAAGGTTTCCTGCAGCCGGTTCAGCCCGTCGAGCAAATAATCATGCGGCAGGCCAAAACTGATGCGCAGATGATGATCCAGGTCAAACTGATCACCGGGGACCACCAGCAGGCTTTTATCGGTGCGCAATCTGTCGGTTAATTCAGTTGAATTAATGTCGAGATTATATCGGATAAAGGCAATCGCGGCGGCATCCGGCGGAGTTAAGGAAAAGAGGTTTCCTTGCGCTGCAATCCAATCCGCCAGGACCGGATAGCCTTTGCGGATGAAATCCCTGGTGCGCTTGAGAATTTGCGGACGAACTTCCGGGGACAGGGCAATTTGCGTGAGCCTGTCCGAGAGCATCGGGAGTGTGATTGTGGTGTATTCCCGGCGGGCCCAAATGTCGTCGATGAGGTTCTCCGGCGCCACGGTCCACCCTGTTCTCAACCCGGGCAAACCATAGGCCTTGGACATACTGCCGATGGCGATCACCTTGTCGTAGCGTCCGTAAAACGACGGTGTTTGTTCATCCGTTGTGCGTTCGGCGCCGCCATAGACCTCATCCGCCAGCAGCCAGGCGCCAACCCGATCGGCGGCGTTTATGATGCGGTCCATTTCCGCCGCGGATAAAATTCGCCCTGTCGGGTTATTAGGGTTGCAAACAGCAATAAGCCTGGTGTCGGGCCCCACCACAGCTTCCAGTTCATCCAGGTCCGGCGCCCAACCGCGCTCCTCCCTCAGATTAAATTGCTTGACCTTAAACTCCAGATTATGGGCGATGCCCCAAATCTGCATGTAGTTGGGCCGCATGATCACGATCTCATCGCCGCGTGACAATAAGGTTTGCAGCGCAAGAAAATTGGCTTCCGCAGCACCGGTGGTCGCCAACACATTGTCCGGCCCGGCATCCTTGTAAAGAGAAGAAATCGTGTTTCTAAGCTCGACCGTGCCATTAGCTTGCGGGTAATTTATTTCAAGGTTGAGCAACTCATCAATGTTGGTGCCATCAACCGCGAGAAGCTCGCGCAAGGTCATTGGATGAACACCGCTCTCCGATAAGTTGACGTCCACCACATTTTCCCACTTGGACATCATGCGTTCCAAGGCGAATGGCTTGAATTGGGTCATCGTGAGGTTTCTCTCGCAGTTAGGCGGCGATAGTCAGTTCTTCTTTATGCCTCACCATCGAGAGAATATCCAGCGCCCCGCACGGTCCGGATTAGATCTTTGTCTTCCTTTTTATTCAGCGTCGCGCGCAAGCGTCCAATATGAACGTCAACGGTGCGGTCATCGACGAAGATGTCGCGTCCCCAGACACGGTCCAATAGCTGCTCACGGGTCCAGACTTTGCCGGGTTTGGCCAGGAGCACAAGCAACAGCCGGTATTCGGTCGGGCTCAATTTTATGTGCCGGCCCGCCCGTGTCACCCGGTGCTGTTCGGTATTCAACGACAAGTCCTGATAGGTAATGACTTCTTCTTCCAATACGGCTGAAGTTCGGCGCAGCAGGGCATGGACGCGCGCAACAACTTCAGAGACAGAAAAGGGTTTGACGATATAATCATCGGCACCCGTATTCAGCCCGCGGACCCGGTCGTCCTCTTCGCCACGCGCGGTCAACATGATGATCGGTATTTTTTTGGTTTCAGATTGGGCTTTAAGCCGCCTGCAGACCTCGACACCAGGCACTTCCGGCAACATCCAGTCGAGAATGATTAAATCCGGGGGGTCTTCTTGAACCTGCAATAAGCCTTCTTCTCCATCCATTGCCTGACGAATTTTAAAACCTTCTGCCTCCAGATTGTAGCTCAACAATTCAACCTGGGCGGGTTCATCTTCGATAATTTGTATCAGAGCCATGTTTGTAATTTCCCCAAATACCTACTATCAATCGTCAACTTCATTCGGCTCAACGAAGACGTAGCTAGTTTTATCGCCCTTGGGGCGCTCGTCATCCGGCATCTCGCCACAAACCATATAATGAACCTGCTCGGCGATACCTGTTGCATGATCACCCATGCGCTCAACGTTTTTGGCGATGAACAGTAAATGCATGCACGGCGTAATATTCCTCGGGTCTTCCATCATGTAGGTCAATAGTTCGCGAAATAAGGTGTTGTGCATTTGATCCACCTCCTCGTCGCGCTGGCGCACATCGATTGCGGAGTTAAGGTCGCGGTGCACAAAGGCATTCAACACGTCGGAAACCATGGTTTGCACCATGGTGCTCATCCGATTTATCGTGGTGGCAGAAGAGCCCACGACCGGCACCATCGATAACACATTGGTACGTTTGGCAATGTTTTTTGCATAATCACCAATGCGTTCAAGATTGCTCGATATTTTAAGAGCCGCAACAACCGTGCGCAGGTCATTTGCCTTAGGTTGACGCAAGGCCAGGACTTTTACGGTCAAATTGTCCAGTTCAATTTCAAGAGCATCGATAATTTTATCGCCGGCAATTACCCGCGCTGCCAAATCACTATCCCGGCGCACCAATGCTGCTGCGGCATCTATGATTTGCGTTTCGACCAGCCCGCCCATTTCCACAATCAGGCTCATCATTTGATCGAGTTCTTCGTCAAAGGCTTTTACAATGTGTTGCTGGCTTTCCATGACGGTTTTCCTATTATCCAATCCGGCCGGTAATATAACTTTGTGTGCGTTCATCTCTCGGTGCAGTGAAGATTTGTTCAGTTGCGCCTTCTTCCACCAACTCTCCCATGTGGAAAAAGGCGGTTCTTTGTGAAACCCGCGCTGCCTGCTGCATTGAGTGGGTCACAATGATGATGGTGTAATTTTCCCGCAGTTCATCAATGAGTTCCTCTATTCGCGCCGTGGCAATCGGGTCAAGGGCAGAGCAGGGTTCGTCCATCAAAATAATCTTAGGTTCAACGGCAATTGTGCGGGCGATGCACAATCGTTGCTGTTGGCCACCGGAAAGACTTGTACCAGGCGCGTTCATGCGATCGTGAACTTCAGCCAGCAATCCTGCTTTTTCCAGGCTGGCCTCGACAATATCCTGTAATTCGGCCTTGGACGCCGCCAGGCCGTGAATTCGTGGGCCGTATGCGACATTCTCAAAGATGGATTTGGGGAAAGGGTTGGGTTTTTGAAACACCATGCCGACTTGCGCCCGCAAGGTTACCACATCGACATCTTTGTGATAGATATCCTGACCGCCAATTTCAATTGATCCTTCCACCCGGCAGATATCTATCAGGTCATTCATTCGGTTAATGCAGCGCAAGAAAGTGGTTTTGCCGCATCCCGATGGTCCGATGAGGGCGGTAACCTGATTGGCTGGAACCTCAAGAGAGATGTTCTGCAAAGCCTGTTTTTGGCCATAAAACACATTGACGTTCCTGGCGGTTATCAACGGTTTTACTCTCACAGCCGGGTCTGCCTGCGGTGCGGGATCAAGCGGTAAGACCTCAGGGATGTTGGGGAGACTTTCGACTATTTTACTCATGTCATGGATGGCCAGTTAAAAACGTTGTTCAAATTTTTTGCGCAGCAGGATAGCGCCCAAATTCATCACGACTAAAAACCCTAGCAAAACGATTATTGCAGCCGAGGTTCTTTCAACAAATGCGCGCTCCGGACTATCGGCCCACAGGAATATCTGCACCGGCAGAGCGGTCGCCGGTTCCAATATGCTTGCCGGAACATCAACGATGAATGCGACCATGCCGATCATGATCAAAGGCGCGGTTTCACCTAAAGCCTGCGCCATACCAACGATTGAACCGGTTAACATGCCGGGCAGCGCCAAAGGGGCAACATGATGAAACGTGGTCTGAACCCGGGTGGCGCCAATACTCAAAGCGGCTTCACGGATAGAAGGTGGTACCGCACGCAGGGAGGCTCTTGAAGCAATTATTATGGTTGGTATGGTCATAAGAGCCAACACCATGCCACCGACCAGCGGGGACGACCGCGGCAGGCCAAATGTGTTGAGAAAAATCGTCAATCCAAGAAGGCCAAACACAATCGATGGTACCGCTGCCAGGTTGTTGATGTTAATTTCAATCAGGTCACTCCAGCGATTTTTTGGCGCAAACTCTTCAAGGTAAATCGCCGCCAGAACACCGATTGGAAACGACAGGAGAAAACACACCAGCAAAGTAAAAAAGGAACCTACAAGTGCACTTAAAATACCAGCCAATTCAGGCTCCCTGGAATCGCCACTGGTGAAAAAGGCAGTGTTAAAGACTTGAACGACGCTGTTGTCTGCCTGGAGTTTTTCGATCCAGTTAATCTCAACGTCTTTGACACGCCGATCGCTTTCCGGCAGGTTTTTATCAATTTTACCCTTTATAAATGTGTCTATGTCGTCCGAGGCCGTGAGCTGAATTTTGATCGTGGAGCCAATCAGGTTCGGGTTGCCTTCGACCATTTTTCGCAATTCAAACCCGGCATCGGAACTGACGAGGCCATAAAGCCGTCGTTTCTGCCGGCGGTTTTTAACGTCGGGAAAACGTGCCCGAAGCGCGGTTTTTACCAATCCGCTGAAATCTGCTTTTCGTAATTGAGCCGGATCAAAGGCATCGGCGTTGAGCTGGATGTCCAGTTCAATCTTGGTCTGGTAGATAACACCAACACCCTTATATCCAATGGAGCCGATCATCAGCACCAGAAATCCCAGTGCGGCAATAATCGCAGCCTTGCCGTACCACTGAAAACGCAGCTCGGATTTATGCCTGCGGCGGGTATGCGGCGTTGGGATAATGGTGAAATCGTCAGTCATATTGTTCCCGGTAGTGCCGTACTATTTGATGCGCTATTGCATTGAGGCAGAGCGTAACGAGGAAGAGCATGAGACCGAGTGCAAAGGCTGAGAGAGTTTTTGCACTGTCGAATTCCTGATCACCGGTGAGCAGTGTAACAATCTGAACGGTAATGGTCGTCACCGCCTGCAGAGGATTAAGTGTCAGTTGGGCAGCGAGGCCAGCGGCCATCACCACAATCATCGTTTCACCTATCGCCCGCGACGTCGCCAGCAGCAGACTGCCGGCAATGCCGGGAAGGGCAGCTGGCAAAACAACTTTGGCAACAGTTTCTGCATGTGTGGCTCCAAGCCCAAGTGAAGCATCGCGCAACGCTTGAGGCACCGAGTTAATAACATCGTCCGACAACGATGAAATCAGCGGTGTAATCATAACACCCATGGCGATACCGGCGGCCAGAGCACTTTCTGAGGCAACTTCAAGTCCAATTTCAGAGCCCGTCATGCGGATGAATGGAGCAATAACCAGAGCGGCAAAAAATCCGTAAACCACGGTTGGAATTCCAGCTAGAATTTCCAATAGCGGTTTTATGTAGGCGCGTACTTTAGGGCCGGCATATTCCGCCAGGTAAATTGCCGAAAAAAGACCCAGAGGTGTTGCTAGCGCCATTGCTACCGCACTAATCAGGAAAGTGCCGGTGATAAGAGGTAAAACACCAAAACTGCCTCCCGAACCGATCTGATCTTCCCTAATTGCTGTTTGCGGGCTCCAGTTAAGGCCGAAGAGGAAATCGGTAATCGGGATAAATTTAAAAAACTGAATAGCTTCAAAAATGAGAGAGGCTATGATGCCGATCGTTGTAAAGATAGCGAGGGTGGAACAAGCGATCAGAACGGCGATGACCCCTTGTTCCACGCGTCTGTGCCGCGAGCTTTTTGCCATGAAATTTATGGTTTTTGTTTTTTCCATGGTCCTCGCCTAGCACAACTTACATTGACAGATTCTGGAGGTTTTCAACCTTTGATTTCCATGACTTGCGTTCTGCAACGGACATCGGGATAAGTCCTTTATCTGTCAAATAGCCTTCGTCGCCCCAAGCCTTTTCGCTGGTGAATTCGGCGAGGAACTCGCTAATTCCGGCAACTTTACCGACGTGAGCTTTTTTGACATAGAAGTAAAGCGCACGGGAAACGGGATAATCACCGGAAGAAATTTTTTCGAAACTGGGCGCAACACCATCGATCAGGCTACCCTGAACTGCGTCAGCATTTTGATCCAGAAAACTGAAACCAAAGATACCGAAAGCATTTTTGTTTGCTTCCAGCTTGCGCACGATCAAATTGTCGTTTTCGCCCGCTTCAATGAAAGCCCCGTCTTCACGCATGGTATGGCACAAAACTTTATAGGCTTTTTTATCCTGTTTTTTCAGGGCCTTGATCCATGGGAATTTCTTACACCCGCCCTCCATGGCAAGCTCAACAAAAGCATCACGGGTACCAGATGTTGGGGGTGGTCCCATGACTTCGATTTTTGTTGCCGGAAGGGCAGGGTTTACTTGGTTCCAGGTCTTATATGGATTTGGTTGAGTTTTTCCATCTCCAGCAGGAACGTTTTTGGCTAATGCCAGGAAAACATCTTTCAAAGAAACCGACATTGCCGGAGATTTTTTTGAATTGGCTAACACAATACCGTCGTAGCCGATCTTGACTTCGAGGATTTCTTTAACATTGTTGCTTGCGCATTTTTTCACTTCTGACAGTTTGATACGACGCGATGCGTTGGTGATATTGGGCGTATCAAGCGAAGCGCCGGCACAAAACAATTTCAGGCCGCCACCTGAGCCCGTGCTTTCAACCACTGGGGTTTTGAAATCTGTTGTTTTGCCAAATCTTTCGGCAACCGTAGTGGCAAAGGGAAAAACGGTTGAAGATCCTACGATCTGAATTCTTTCACCGGCATAAGTCGGTACAGCGAATAAAGCGAGAGAAATTGCCGCTAAGGGCAGGGTTGTTTTAATCATCATGAAACATTCTCCTATGAGATAATCCGGTGCCATCAATATTGCGATGGCACCTAACCCATATGGCTAACATTCATAGGTCTTATGACAGTTATGTGACAGTTTGATGACAGCCGTAGAGCCAACACAATTGATTACGAAGGACTAACCAAGCGGCAGATAGACCGTGAACGTGCTGCCTTGTCCAATAGTGCTCTTGATCACCAGTCGCCCGCGATGGCGATTGACAATATGTTTAACGATGGCAAGGCCGAGCCCGGTGCCACCCATTTCACGCGAGCGCCCTTTATCAACCCGGTAAAACCTTTCAGTTAGCCGCGGTATATGCTCCGGTGCAATGCCCTCGCTGTGATCAGTTATTGCTACGGCAATCCCCGGCATTTTTCTCCCGGGAATTTGGTCGACCCGCGATAATGATATTGTGATTTCGCTGTCGTTATTGCCATATTTAGTCGCGTTTTCGATGAGGTTTTGAAATACCTGCGTCAACTGGTCGGTTTCGCCGGGAACGTTCAGTGGTGTTTCGGGCTTTTCGAGTTTGATCAGTTTTTTCTTTGAACGGGCCTGAGGCGTCAGCGTTGCAGCTATGCGTTCGACAAGCATTGTAAGATCGATTTTTTGATCCGGGCGAACGTGCTCATTGACTTCTACTTTTGACAAAGACAGCAAATCATCGATCAAGCGGGTCATGCGGTCTGCCTCGCCCTGCATGATATCCAAAAAACGTTCCCTTGCGGCGGGGTCGTCGCGGGCGGCACCTTTGAGAGTTTCAATAAAACCCGACAGAGCCGTTAGCGGAGAGCGCAATTCGTGTGAGACGTTGGCGATAAAGTCGACCCGCATCTGTTCTGCTTCGATAACATGGGAAATGTCGTACATGGAGAACAAAACTTTGGCATCGATCTCATCAACGTCATCCAGGCGGCAGGCCTGCACCTTATACGTCGTGCGAACCGGAAGCGTCAGGGTAAATTCTGTCTCTGCTTTGTCCTCGCCTGACAGTACCTTGTCGATACAACTCAAGGCGCCAGGGTGCCGGCAGGCAAAGACAAAGTCACTCCCGGCCAGATTTTTGCCAAACAGGCTCTCAGCAGAAGTGTTTGCAGCGGTAATCGACCTGTTCTGACCAATTACCAGAACAGGCAAGTCCAGCGCATTTAGGGTAATCAGGAGGTCTTTCAGCTTCATCAAATTTGCTTTTATGATTTTGACGCGTGGTTTTTTAGGCATAATTGGCAGGAATTATCAAATGGCCAAAAAAACTTTGCACAAGGTGGGATTGCCGTTGGCTATAACACAAATGCGATGCTTGTAATATATCCCGGCCTTCCATAGACTAAATTCAAGGTAATTCAGCATCTCATCATTATTGCTGGAATTACATATGTAAAGGGAGAGGATAAGGAATGTTCAATAAAACAATATTTACCACAACCGCGCTAACGATGACACTTGCGGCAAGCACGGCCTTCGCTGCTGTCGAAATACAGTGGTGGCATGCAATGGGTGGCACCAACGGTGAGCGGGTGAATAAAATTGCCAGCGATTTCAATGCTACGCAATCGAAATACAAAGTCGTGCCGGTTTACAAGGGCAATTATACTGAAACAATGACGGCGGCGATTGCAGCCTTCCGGGCGAAAAAGCAGCCCAATATTGTCCAGGTTTTTGAAGTCGGCACCGCCACAATGATGGCCGCCAAGGGCGCGGTTTATCCGATTGAAGATCTGATGAAAGATGCCGGTGTCACCCTGGACAAATCCATCTACCTGCCTGCGGTTATTTCTTATTACCAAACCCCCAAAGGCGATCTTCTGTCCATGCCTTTCAATTCATCCACGCCGGTTCTGTGGTACAATAAAGATGCCTTTGCCAAGGCCGGAGTTTCTTCTGTGCCCACAACGTGGGAGGAAATGGAAGCGGCGTCAGATAAAGTGTTGTCCGCCGGATATAAATGCGGTTTTTCATTTGGCTGGCAGTCTTGGGTTATGATTGAGAATTATTCTGCCTGGCACAATCTTGCACTTGGCACCAAAGAAAACGGTTTTGCCGGTCTTGATACCAAATTCACTTTCAATAATGACAAAGTTAAGGCTCATATCGCCAAATTGGCCTCATGGCAGAAGGACAAGGTCTTTGTCTATGGCGGTCGCCGTGGTGACAGCCTGCCTAAATTCACCAATGGCGAATGTGCCATGTGGATGAACTCATCGGCCTATTACGGTTCAATCAAAAAACAGGCCAAATTCAATTTTGGCCAGGCCATGATGCCGGTTGATACAGACGTTGCAAAGGCTGCACAAAATTCAATTATCGGCGGGGCGACGCTGTGGGTGCTCAAAGGTAAAAGCAAGGATAGCTACAAGGGTACAGCCGAGTTCATGAATTATCTGTCGAGTGCCAAGGTCCAGGCCTGGTGGCATCAGGAAACGGGCTATGTGCCGATTACCATGCCTGCGGCTGATCTGAGCCGGGAACAAGGGTTTTATAAGGAAAATCCTGGTACGGACACTGCCATCAAACAGCTTAGCCTCAATACGCCGACACCTAATTCCAAGGGTCTGCGGTTTGGTAATTTTGTGCAGATTCGCGATATTATCAATGAAGAGATGGAGGCAATCTGGAACGGCTCCAAAACGGCGGCCCAGGGTCTCGATGATGCGGCCAACCGTGGCAACAAACTTCTGCGCAAGTTTGAAAAAGCCAACGCGAAAACCAATTAACCTTCCGCATAACCGGCTGGAGGTGCTCAAAAGCACCTCCAGTCCGGTGAATTTCCCTTATGCTCAAACGCGTTCATTTTAAACCTTCAATTCTGCCCTATTTGCTGGTCACGCCACAGATCATCATTACGGTTGTGTTTTTTTTCTGGCCCGCTAGTCAGGCACTCTATCAATCCCTATTGGTTGAAGACGCATTTGGCCTCAGCAGCAAATTTGTCTGGTTGGAAAATTTTGAAGAGCTTTTTGCTGATGAGCTTTATTTTGACGCGTTTTCGCGCACCGCTTTTTTCTCCTTTATGGTGGCCGCTTCATCAATGTCTATTGCGCTTGTTTTGGCAGGTACAGCCGACCGGGTGGTCAAGGCCACTTTGGCCTATCGCACCATGTTGATCTGGCCCTACGCGGTTGCTCCGGTCATTGCTGGTGCTCTATGGTTGTTTATGTTTGACCCAACTCTTGGCATCATCGTTTATGTGCTCGATGCATTTGGTTATGAGTGGAACCACAAGCTTAATGGCGGCGAGGCCATGTTCCTGGTCATTGTTGCCGCAGCCTGGAAACAGGTAAGTTACAATTTCCTGTTTTTTCTCGCCGCCATGCAGTCTATTCCCAAGTCCCTGATTGAGGCGGCAGCGATTGACGGTGCGGGGCCCGGACGAAGGTTTTGGACGATAATTTTCCCGCTGATCACCCCTACGACCTTTTTTCTGCTCGTGGTCAATATCGTCTATGCCTTCTTTGAAACCTTCGGTATCGTTCATGCGGTAACCCAGGGGGGACCGGCCAAGGCTACGGAAATTCTAGTATACAAAGTGTTCAACGATGGATTTATAGGTCTCGACCTTGGCGGTTCGGCTGCGCAGTCGGTTATTCTTATGATTATCGTTATTATCATCACCGTGATCCAGTTCCGCTATATTGAAAAGAAGGTGGAATATCAATGATTGAAAACCGCCCCATTGTTACACTGTTCTCTCATGTGGTGTTGATACTGGGCGTACTGCTGGTTGCCTTTCCTATCTGGATTACCTTTGTTGCCGCCTCCCACGATGCCATTCGAATAACACAGGTGCCCTTACCGTTGCTGCCAGGGGACCAGTTTTTCATTAATTTAAAAACCACATTGATGAAAGGTGGCAATGGTGCCGCCGGGCGACCTATTGGCCTGATGCTGATGAACTCACTGGTAATGGCGATGATGATTTCGGTCGGCAAAATTGCCGTTTCCCTGCTGTCGGCTTTTGCCATTGTTTATTTTCGCTTCCCCTTCCGGATGGGATTTTTCTGGATGATCTTTATCACCCTTATGTTGCCAGTGGAGGTCAGGATTTTACCGACCTACGAAGTGGTAGCCCAACTTGGTATGCTGGATACCTATTGGGGTTTGAGCATACCGTTGATAGCTTCGGCCACGGCAACCTTCATGTTTCGGCAGACATTTTTGACCATTCCTGATGAATTGCTGGAGGCCGCCCGCATTGATGGTGCCGGGCCCATGCGCTTTTTCTTCGATATTCTGGTGCCCATGTCGCGCACAAACATTGCCGCGCTTTTTGTCATTCTTTTTATATACGGCTGGAACCAGTATCTCTGGCCGCTTCTCATAACTACCGATCAAAGCATGTATACGGTGGTAATGGGCATCAAGGAAATGCTTGAAGACGCCGAACAGACGCCAGCTTGGCACATCATCATGATGACCTCGCTGTTGGCCATGCTGCCCCCTGTTCTGGTTGTCATTTTTATGCAAAATCTGTTTGTTAAAGGTTTGACGGAGACGGAGAAATAATTATGGGCGATGTGAGTATCCGTAAGGTCAAAAAGACCTACGGAAAAACCGAAGTCCTCCACGGTATCAGCATTGATATAGCCGATGGCGAGTTTGTCGTTATCGTTGGACCCTCAGGCTGTGGAAAGTCAACATTACTGCGCATGGTCGCCGGCCTCGAAGTCATCACCAGCGGTGAGGTGTCTATCGACGGGCGCCTGGTCAATGAGGTTGAGCCCAAGGACCGGAATATCGCCATGGTTTTTCAAAATTATGCGCTTTATCCGCACATGAGTGTTTTTGGCAATATGGCCTACGGCCTGAAACTCAAAAAACTGCCTAAGGCCGAGATTAAACGCCGGGTCGTCGACGTAGCCAAAACCCTGCAGCTCGAAGAATATCTTGACCGTAAACCAAGACAGCTTTCCGGCGGCCAGCGCCAGCGTGTTGCGATGGGCCGCGCGAT
>JAJFHR010000269.1 GCA_021775515.1 Hyphomicrobiales bacterium
GCGAGGTTCTGGGGTAACAGGCGATAGGTGCCAATAACGGCCGGATCAGACCCCTTACCACCGACATCCTGGTTGCTGCAACTATGGTCGATGACAAGGAGATGCTCGCAAATATCATCAAAAACGTCCCTATCGAGTTTACTTTTTCGAGCATCCTTGTCTGCCTTGGCCGACATTTCCTCATAAAAAACTCTATAGCGCAACGCCTGGGAAGCATGAATGTCGGAGGGGGTCGTCGCCAGTCTGATTTCCATATTCCCACGTCGCGCTATGGTGACGCGCTCAACCCGATCCGGTAAAATCGACGTCGATTTTTGGTTTTTTTTCTCAACTTCGGCGCGAAGGGCGCGGACTGTCATTTTATGCTCCGCATCATTTTTCGGAACTCATTGGCTATCCAACAAAAGATCCGATTAATTCTAAGATGCGCATATAGACACCCTAGCGGTCATCTAAACGCACATCCGTTCTTCCACTGGGCAACATATTAACGTTTTTATCGCTGCTCTCAACCACAGATTTTTTGCAACCCCTACCAAATTTCTTCTGTCACGCGATGTTGATAGCAGAGAAATAAGACAGAATTATTATAATAAACCGTGGCATTTGGTGGTTACAAGGCCAGCAATCCGGCTTTCGGCATGTGGTCTGCAGATATATAGGCCGGGTTATTTTGATCCGGTTCGGTCTTTGCCCACTTTTCCAGCAGGTCTATAAGTTCGTCCTTGTCGATCGGTTTGGCAAGGTAATCGTCCATCCCCGCATTCAGGCAGCGATCCCTGTCTTCCGCCATGGCATTGGCCGTCAAGGCAATTATTGGCAGGTATCTGGTATTTGTGCCGGTAACCGACAGAAACGATCTGATTTCCTGAGTTGCCTGCAGGCCATCAAGTTCCGGCATGTGAACATCCATTAATACCAGGTCAAAAGGTGCCACGGCATTGTCATTTGCCAGGGACGACGTAATCATATCTATCGCTTGAAGACCATTTTCCACATGGACAACATCATGACCTTCTTTCTCCAGGAGAGAAACTGCCAACAATGCGTTTATTTCGTTGTCCTCTGCCACGAGTATGCGCAGTGAACTGTTATATTTGCGTGTTTGTTTAGGTTTCGTATTCTGTGATATATCGCTGCCATCATCGGCTGAAAAATTTTCAGAGCGCAGCGGCGGTAAGGCTATTTCGGCTCTGATGCGACTGACCAGCGAGGAACGTCTGATCGGTTTTACAAGGTAGGTATCAAAACCGCCTCGCGAACTGTCAGAAAGATCGCGCCGTTCTTCAGGAGAAATTAGAAGTATGCACCTGGGCCGGGGAATTCCATCGGTGGCGGACAGTATTTGCCGCAAGGCGCGGGCTGGATCGGCGTGCTCGTCCTGTTTTGATTTGTCATACATCAGCGTCGTAAATGGCGCACTGGATGCGCGCTCATGCAAAGCTTTTTTTGCTTCGGCTGCGCTAGTGACTATCTTGATGTCGGCACCAAAACTTTCAGCATAAGTTTTGATCGCACTGCTATTTATCATCGAATTTGTAATGAGCAAAATGGAAAAGCCATCCAGAGCATCAAGCGCGATAATCTCTTTTGGCTCCAAAGATATATCTGGTTCGTAGGGCAACCAGAAAGTAAATGTTGAGCCGCGGCCTACTTCGCTATCAACTTCGATTGTGCCCCCCATGCGTTCAATCAAAGATTTGCTGATTGCCAACCCAAGTCCGGTCCCGCCATATTTACGCGACAAAGTCGAATCGGCCTGATTAAATTGCTCGAAGATTTTTTCCAGCGCATCTTCCTTCATACCAATTCCGGTATCGCTAATTACAAATTGAATTCGCGTTGGTTTTTTATCACCGGAAGTAGACGATTTTCCCGAGTTCTGGGGGTTTTCCGTTTCGCTCCTTTTCAACATCACTTCCAAGCGGACGCCGCCATGCTCGGTAAATTTCACTGCATTCCCGGCCAGATTTAGTAAAATCTGCCGCAAACGATTGTCATCACCTTTAACCGGCAATGCCACGCGAGGGTCTATTTGCGAGGCTATTTCAATACCCTTAGCATGTGCTCGTGGTGCCAAGAGTTCTGTGATATTTTCTACCAGATCCGTCAGGATAACCGGCCGAAATTCAAGTTGCAGTTTGCCTGCTTCTATTTTTGACAGATCGAGAATTTCATCAATCAACGACAATAATGCCTTGCCCGATTTATCTACAGCGCGGGCATAAGACTCTTGTTCCGGTGATAAATCCGTATCAAGCAACAGCCGCGTCATACCGAGGACACCGTTCATTGGCGTGCGAATTTCGTGGCTCATAGAGGCCAGGAACATCGATTTTGCCCGATTGGCAGATTCCGCCTGATCCCGGGTTGTTGCCAACTCGTGTTCATCTTTCTTGCGATTGGAGATGTCACGGCCGACACTTTGCACTTCACTGATTGTCCCGCGTTCATTGAGAATGGCGAAATCTTCCCAAGCATACCAGCGCGGGCCTTGGGTTGTTTGAATCTGCTGGTCATATTTGACGCGATGCGGCGGTTTTAACAACCGTGACTGAACGTGATGGGCAGGCGAACCACTAATAATCGTAGGTTTAAAAATCGATCCTGTTGCGGTTGCTGAATCGACATTGAAAGCTTCGCAAAACGCATCGTTGACAAAAGTTAGCAGACCGCTTGAATTTTTGCGAAAAATAATATCGTCCTGACTGTCAACAAGGCCTCGGTAACGTGTTTCGCTTTCCCTGAGTTCACTATTTATCGAATTTAGTTCCGCGATGCTGGTTTCGAGCTGTTCTGCCATTGACGATAAATTAGCGGTTTGGCCGCTGAGAATTGCCTGGTTTCGACGCGCTTCCAACCAGCCATAAATCGCAGCGGCAGCTATAAGTATGCCCAGTACCGCAATATATTCAGGCCTGAAACCAAAAAGGTTTCCAGAAAAAAGAACATCGAGAACCAAAACGATGCTCGCGGCGACACCGATAACAATAACCGCTGCTGAAGCTGCTCTCATAAAATTAAAACGTTGATCCGAAACGGATTTCTGGACTTGCGTACGGGCCATGCGCATCATCGTCTGGCGCGACCTGCCGGTGTTGGCAGACGAGTTTTTTGCTACTGATTCGGCATGTGAATCGGAGATTTCCGCCATTACGGTAACATTAAGCCAGTTTCATTTGTTCCAATTTGTTTCTTTTTAACATCACGAAGTTTGACAAATGTTTACCAACAAACAGATTTATGCCGATCATATTAAACGAAACCTGAGCAGCAAGCAGCCGATTAGGATTAGCGATGAACAACCTGTTGAGACTCCACAACTAGGCAGCGCTTCTTAATTCCAGCGAGCTGGTTCTGTAACTCAGGGCCTCGGCAATATGGATACGACCCAGGTTTTCGACATTTTCAAGATCTGCCAAGGTACGCGCGACCCGCAAAACACGGTGATATCCGCGCGCGCTCAATTGCATGACATCGGACGCCTCCCGCAACAATTGCAGGCCTGCATCATCGGGGGTTGCAACTTTTTCCAATAATTCTCCGTCTGCCTGAGCATTGGTTGTGTTGCTGCCCGGCGATGACCGGTAGCGTTGGTGTTGGATGTCGCGGGCAACATAAACGCGTTTGGCAACATCGGCGCTGCTTTCGCGCGGTGGCGGCAACACCAGATCAGCTGCACTTAACGCGGGAACCTCTATGCGCAAATCAATTCGGTCGAGCATCGGACCTGAAATTTTTGCCTGATAATCATCGGCGCATTTCCGGCCACGTTTGCAGGTATGACCGGGTTCGCCCGCGCGTCCGCATCGACACGGGTTCATGGCGGCAATCAGTTGAAACCGTGAAGGATAGGTAACATGGTGGTTGGCCCGGGCGATCATCGTTTGCCCACTTTCCAGCGGCTGGCGCAGGCTTTCGAGAACGCGGGGTGAAAACTCCGGCAATTCATCCAAAAACAGAACACCATGATGGGCCAATGAAATTTCACCCGGCTTGGCCCGAATGCCCCCGCCGATCAGAGCGGCAGGGCTTGCTGTATGGTGAGGACTTCTAAAGGGCCGACGCGGACTTATGCGGCCATCGGTTAGATTACCTGCAATGCTTGCAATCATGCTGACTTCAAGCATCTCATGGGCATCCATTGGCGGAAGTATTGACGCCAACCGCTGGGCTAACATGGATTTACCTGAGCCCGGCGGCCCGATCATCAGGAGGTTGTGACCACCCGCTGCAACCACTTCCAAAGCACGTTTGGCACTTTCCTGGCCTTTAATATCGCTTAAATCAGGTAATTGCCCAGCCTCTTCCGCCATTCCGGGCTCGGGACGGCTCAACACTTGCATCCCCTTAAAATGATTCACCAGCTGAACCAATGTACCTGGACCAAGAATATCAATACTTTCGCTCGCCCACGCTGCTTCACTACCGCAGCTTTCGGGACAAATAAGGCCCTTGCCGGCGGCATTAGCGCCAATTGCTGCAGGCAGAACACCTGCAACAGCGGTAATCGAACCATCAAGAGAAAGTTCTCCCAAGACATAATACCGGCTCAGGGTTTCCGCGGAAATAACTTCCATCGCCGCCAGCAACCCTAAAGCGATGGGAAGATCGTAATGACTGCCCTCTTTGGGCAAATCGGCAGGTGCAAGATTGACAGTGATGCGTTTTGGCGGCAGCGCCAAGCCTATTGCTGTTAAGGCCGCACGCACACGTTCGCGACTTTCTGCCACGGCTTTATCCGGCAGCCCGACAAGCGTAAAGGCAGGCAGGCCTGGCGCCATCTGCACTTGAACATCAACCAAACGCGCTTCAACACCTTGAAAAGCAACCGTATTAATATGAGCAACCACACAAACCTCCCCGCCAACTCCTGAACATTACTGGAACTTGGAAGACAAGCCTATGTGATCTTAGGTATTAACACAAGAACAATTAGGGAACAAATTGCATTTAGACTGCTTTTTTAATTTAATCTAATCAGTTGGATCAGCAAATTTGATTGTCAAAAAGATCTAGGTACGCCGTTTTTCAATGGCATCCCAGATAAGGGCTGCTATGTCCGGCCCGCCAAAGCGTTTGATTTCACAAATACCTGTTGGCGAGGTTACATTGATCTCTGTCAGGTAATCACCAATTACATCAATACCGACAAAAATGAGCCCGCGTTCTTTGAGTATCGGACCCAGGGCCTTACAGATATCAAGATCTCGTTGAGTGAGACCAACATCTTCGGGGCGGCCTCCCACATGCATATTGGAGCGGGTTTCACCTTCCGCCGGCACGCGGTTGATGGCACCGGCAACCTCACCATCAATCAGGATTATCCGCTTGTCTCCTGTGCGCACTTCAGGCAGATATTTTTGCGCGATCATCGGTTCCGGCATCATGCCATTGAAGAGCTCAACAATTGAGGCAAGGTTTTCATCGCCGGGCCTCAAACGAAAGACACCCTGGCCACCATTGCCATAAAGCGGTTTGACGATAATATCATCGTGTTCGTCTTTGAATTTCCGTATCTGCAATTCATCGCGCGTGATCAAGGTTGGCGGCATAAAATCGACAAAATCAGTGACAAAAATCTTTTCCGGTGCATCGCGAACACTGCGGGGGTCATTCACCACAAGCGTTTCGGGATGAATGCGTTCCAAAAGATGGGTTGCCGTGATATAGGACATATCGAATGGAGGATCCTGCCGCATCAAAACGATATCCATTGACGCTAGATCCAACTCATACATCTCGGTAGTGCTGAAATGATTGCCGATTTCATCGCGCACGGTGAGGTCGCATCCGCGTGCGGATAATCTTCCATTGAGAAAACTCAGTGCATCGGTGAGATAATAAAATACCGAATGACCTCTCTTTTGTGCCTCCAGAAGCATGGCAAAGGTCGAATCACCGGTAATATCAATTGTGTTTATAGGGTCCATCTGGACCGCGACTTTTAAATTCATGGAAATATTTTCTGCTGTTGTCAAATAGACCGGAGTTCAGGAAAACCGAAATTCAAGGTACATTTTAGGATAGGTTATTGTCTAGAAATGCTCCCCTTATATGTGTTGGCCATCGCCATGGCGCCAGCAGAATTACATCAAATCTCATGTTTCCTGTTGCCCTATGACGATGTTTACTTAGCCAAAATCTGGCGGCCCGGGCAATCCTGAATTGCTGTTGTGGTGTTATGGCATGGGCTGCCACTTCACGTTGCGCCCTAAATTTTACCTCAGCAAAAATAATTTGCTTGCGGTGGGCCAATATCAGGTCAATTTCGCCAACCGGGCACTTATACCGCCAGGCAAGTGGCCAATATCCCTTGACCATCAAATAAACCATCGCCAGCCATTCAGCCCGCTTACCCGCAACATAGGTTACCTGTTTACGGTTTTTGCTCTTGGGCGCAGTCATTTTTCATCCACCTTCGACAAAATAAGTGCGCG
>JAJFHR010000270.1 GCA_021775515.1 Hyphomicrobiales bacterium
GGGATTTCTTCCGGCCGGATATTGTCTTCGGGTATTATTTCATTTGCCGCAACTTCAGCTTCGCGGGCGTTTTTTTGCTCAGCCAACCGTCGCGGACCGGAACGCGGCAGGGGGATGGTGCTGCTGGAGGCGATTTCAAATGTATCTTTGACAGCCTGGTTTAGCGATTTAGTGCCGTTTACTGCAATGAATTTGCCACCGGTTCGGTTTGCCAGACAACGCAGCGGCCGCATCTGCGTTTTTTTTGAGCGCAGACCGATAACATGAACGGTTAATCCTGCGTTTTTTTGCTGCAGGGTTTTGGCTAGAGCACAAGGATCGCCGCGGCAAATATTGACACCGTCGGTTATCAAAATAATACTGCTTTTCTGGCTTTTCTTTTTGAGAATCTCGGAGGCCTGAAATAAGGCCTCTGCAACGGCTGCGCGACCTTTGGGAGCGACACCATTGATGATTTCCATATAACGTTTTTTGCGGATGCGGCCGATCCGGATCATGTGTTGAACATCGCTACAACTGGCGCTTTGACGGTTGCCGTAAAACATGACACCAAGATCAAGCCGTGGCCGGAACGGTCCCAGCGCCCGGGAAACAGAGTTTCGGGTCAGCGATATCTTGCGCTTGCCCTTAATCCGTCCCAACATGCTTTTTGAGCTGTCGATGATGAGCATGGCATCAGGCCGCCCGCGCCCTTGCGCACTTGCCGAATCTCCAACGGACAGGGCCAAGAGTACCAAGGCGAGAAAACAAGCACCAAAAACGTATTTATGATACGTAAATTGCCCGAGAAACACTCATCCCCTCCAATCGAATCACACACGACCTTATCCCCAGCTGTATGGAGTCTAACGCAAGGACATGCCGTGCTGCAAACTTCTTGCGTCCTGGCCAAGAATGGTTTTCATAGAGGCTATCAGTTTAAACGAGCCAGTTAAGAAATCCGGCGAAATGACACAAGGGACCACTATCCTATGTCCAATACAATCGAGATGTTATTAAAGCGACGATCTATTGTTGTTGCTGACCTGTCTGAGCCCGGACCCGATGAGGCCCAGCTTGAAACCCTGCTCAGAATTGCTGCGCGCGTACCTGATCACGGCAAATTAGCTCCGTGGAGGTTTATTGTTTTCAAAGGTGAGGCCCGGGCTGATTTTGGCCGGATTTTGGAAAACATTGCCAAACACAACCTGCCTGACTTCACGCCTGAGCGCGGTGCGCTTGAAAAAAACCGCTTCCTGCGAGCCCCAGTAGTGATTGGCGTGGTATCGTGCTGCCAGAGCCACCCTAAAATTCCTGAATGGGAGCAGGTGTTATCCGCTGGCGCGGCCTGTCAAAATCTGGTGGTGGCCGCCGGGGCAATGGGCTTTGGCGTTCAGTGGATAACCGAGTGGTATGCCTATGATGAGGCCGTACGTCAGCCGTTGGGCCTTGCTAAACATGAAAAAATGGCCGGATTTATCTATTTGGGCAGTTCGGATGTGGTGCCCGAAGACCGCAAACGGCCGGTCCTTGACGACCTCATCAGCCATTGGCAGGGCAGTGAGTGAAGACTGACTGTGAGTACGAGGGTTATTCTGACTGCCCGTGTAATTTTTCTCCCGGCTGTTCTCCTTCACAGTTTTGACTTCGCCGTGCCAGCGTGGCTATAGTGCGGCAACTTTTCAATCAAAAATATAAAGGGTTAATCCGTTGTTTTATGATGCAATCGAAAATTCTCATGGCCTGCCGCATGATCCCTTCAAGGCGCTGGTGGCGCCGCGGCCGATTGGCTGGATTTCTTCAATATCAAAATCCGGCCAGGTTAATCTTGCCCCTTACAGTTTTTTCAACGGTGTTTCGACTGATCCCAATGTGGTGATGTTTTCCAGCGGCGGATTTAAAGACAGCCTGGTGAATGTCGAAGAAACCGGTGAGTTTGTCTGCAATCTTGCCACTTTTGCTTTGCGTGATGAAATGAACCTGTCGTCGGCGGCGTTGCAGCGCGGTGAAAATGAAATGGAATTTGCCGGGCTTGAAGCGGCACCGTCAAAACTGGTCGCCCCGCCACGGGTTGCTGCAAGTCCGGTGGCAATGGAGTGCAAATATCTCCACACCTACAAAATCCCGGTGCCAAGCAAATCCGGCACTGATTATCATGTCGTTTTTGGCCACGTTATCGGCATTCACATTGATGATGAGGTGATTGTTGACGGCTTGGTGGATATCACCCGCATACAGCCTCTCGCCCGCCTGGGGTACCATGATTATTCCGTGGTTGATGAAGTGTTTTCTCTAACCCGCCCGCAAGTCTGAAGGCTCAACCCAGTAATTCGCTCAACATGATCCGCCATGGCTGGATATGCCAGGTCAGGTTGGGCCAGCGGAAATTCTGCTTAACAGGCGTTTGGCTCTGGTGAGGTGAGGAATGTCATACATTTCACCATCGATGTTGACCACTCCGGCCTGGGGCGAATTGTCAAAGGCGGATACGATGGCGCGGGCCTTTTCGATATCTTCCTTAGACGGCGTGAAAATTTCGTTTATGACCGCAACCTGAGCCGGATGAATGGCCAGTTTGCCGGTAAATCCATCGCGGGCAGCAGTTTGAGCTTCTTTGCGCAGGCCTTTTTCATCGCGAAAATCGGTAAATACCGTATCAACAGGTTGAAGTTGCGCTGCCACCGCCGCTGCCAGGCACAAGGAGCGCGCCAGTTGGTAGGGGGCCGTATGCTCGCCGTTTTCATTGCGGTTGGACACAGCGCCTAATTCAGCGCTTAAATCCTCCGCTCCCCAGGTCATGGCGGAAAGGTGTTGGCTGATGCCACCATAGGTGTGCAGATAGAACAGGGATATTGGAGTTTCTGTGGCGATTACCATAAGACTGGGCCGCACCCCCGAACTGCCAGATTGCCGGCGCTGTTGCACAATCATTTGGTCGAGGGTTTTAACACATTCACCACCTTTGGATTTGGGCTGGACGATGCCATCGGGATTTCCCGGCAGCGCGGCATCGAGATCGGAACTTGTAAGTCCAGTATCAAGTGCATTGACCCGCACATAAATTTGCGGGCCGGTCTGCGATCTGTCAGCGTTTTTGAGATAATCCGCCAACATTTCACGGCCGATTTGTTTGCGGTCGGGATGAACGCTGTCTTCAAGATCAATAATGGCAACATCGGCTCCGCAACTGGTAATTTTTTCCAGGTTGCGTTGGTTGTCCGCCGGAACAAAGAGGGCTGATCGCATAATTTGACCTAGGTTTGAGGTTTGCAGCGCATGAAGGCGTTGCGGCGGCAAGTTGCCACCAGAACATCGTCCTGATTAAACGTTTGATGTAAAAACTCGACGATGCCGGCTTCCGGTCGCGACTTGCTTTTGCGTTTGTTCAAAACTTCCGTCGTGACATGGACCGTATCACCCTGAAAGAGCGGATTAGGAAAATTGACGTCGTTCATGCTCAGATTGGCGATGGTGGTGCCCACCGTGGTATCGCTAACAGATATGCCGATCATAAGACCCAGGGTAAACAGCGAATTCATCAGCGGTTGGCCAAATTCTGTCTCGGTTTTGCAGAAGTGACGATCAATGTGCAGCGGCTGAGGGTTTAGCGTCATGTTGGAAAACAACATATTATCCATCTCAGTTACCGTTTTGCGAAACGGATGGTTGAAAACCCGTCCAACCTCAAATTCCTCAAAATACAATCCTGACATAATACCAACAGGTCCTGTTTAAAATTAATCATAGCTGCGGACAACTTACTCCGTAAAATTGTTGTAACGCAATTGTATTGGCAGGCAGGCCTTGGCACAGTTGTTATTGTCGCTGTTTTAATATGGTTTTGAGGAGAGGTAGAATGACCTGGTTGCAATCCTACGAAGATATTCTTGCACATATTCCAGACGAAAAAGCGGACAAGCGTTTTTTCTACCCCATTCACAATGGTTCGATGAGGGTAGGACTATATGCACCCAGGGGCCATGACCCGCAACAGCCACATACCCAAGATGAGCTTTATATTATAGCTGCTGGAACGGGCAGTTTCATCAAGGGCGATGAAACCCGCGCCTTTAAAACCGGAGATGTGATTTTTGTTGAAGCGGGCATTCTTCACCGGTTTGAAGATTTCAGCGATGATTTTGTCACTTGGGTTGTGTTTTGGGGACCTGAAGGAGGTGAGAGCGGTGCCTGAAATACGAGGTGATGAGTCAAAAACGATTCTTTTTTAATCCACACCTATATGTGGAAAAATTCCTTCACCTGCATCTAATCGTTTGGAAAAAAATGGTTATTTATCCACAGGTACTGCAAAATTCATTGTTAACCTTTGGTTAAGAAGTGTGGTCGTAGGACTCTTTAACAGAGGCACAAAGTAAATTTGGCGGAATTGTTTTCGGCAGGGGCCGGGACCGGATGAAAGAAGTCTGATGAAGCAATGCCTTGTACTCAATGACCAGACCGATACAAGCGCACAGACGTGCCGCTTTCTGTCAAGATATGATTTTGACGTAAATGTCATGTCGGATGGTGAGGAAGCCTTATCGTTATGTGAGCAGCATAT
>JAJFHR010000028.1 GCA_021775515.1 Hyphomicrobiales bacterium
TTTGGCTCGATGAAAAAAATGAAAATGAACTAACCCACTTATGTCGGCGAGGGCATTGCGAAATAACGGTTTGACGCCTGAGGTAGCCGGAAAATTAGCAAGCTGCCGGACGTAAAATCTGTCCCCCGATTAGTTTCTTGCACCTATGAGCATATGGCGCTTGTTGGCATGGGCCGGTACTTTTTCAACTGTGAACCCTGCCGATAGCAAGTTTCGACGGACCCACCCCGCAGAAGTGTAGGTCGCCAGGCTACCCCCCTTATTAGTATGATCATAGACTTCCTGCATTAAGTCGGCCGACCACATATCACGATTGTTGGAGGGAGAAAATCCATCAAGATACCAGGCGTCAGCCTTGCCGCGCCAGCCGCTAAGCCCTGAGAGCACCTCGGCCTTGATTATGGTCAGTGTCGTTTGCCTGTCTAAGGCCCAGGCAGCCGGGCTCTTTGACAGCTTCGGCCAGTGTTCCAGCAAGGCATTAAGCAACAAAGACAATTCCGGCCAAACAGAAATCGCGCGTTTTATCGATTGAGCTGAAAGGGGATAGGCTTCAAAGGAAGTAAAACTCAAATGCTGATCTTCTTTACGAGTCTGCCGCCACTGCCGCCAGGTTTCGAGAAAATTCAAACCAGTGCCAAAACCCAATTCAGCAATTTGAAAACTGCGTCGGGCTTTCCATCGCTGCGGCAGGCCATTGCCGTTGAGAAAAACGTGGCGACTTTCGGCGCAGCCATCATTGCGGGAAAAAAAGTGATCCCCAAAACGCACGGAATAAGGCACTTCATCCGCATCCCAAAAAAGCAAATGGGAATTATCTTCACTGGTTGTATCGATTGGTTCAAATCCTTTAATGCTGTATTATAGTATCTCTATTTTTCTCCACGCTCTCTAGGAATTTGCCTGTGCCCGCATTGATCCGTAATGAAGACGCTAGACGTATGTTTATGCATCTGCAGGGATTATCCTCGCCGCCCGGCAAATCAATTAATGAGCCTGAGGTTTTTAAGCTGATTGAGCGGCTCGGTTTTGTGCAGATAGATAGTATCAATACGGTAGAGCGGGCGCATCATCAGATTTTATTTTCGCGCAACCAGACCTATAAACATCAACATCTCGTCCAACTACATGAAAATGACGCGGCGGTTTTTGAGAATTGGACCCACGATGCCTCGATCATTCCAAGTGCTTTTTATCCTTATTGGCAGCATCGCTTCGCACGAACCGGCCTGCAACTGCGCCAGCGCTGGCGCAAATGGCGGCGGCAGGGCTTTGAGGAATTGCTCGATGATGTGCGTGGCCATATTTCCTCAAACGGCCCAACGATGTCACGGGATTTAACACCAACGGCTCAATCGCGCTCGGGTGATGGCTGGTGGGACTGGCATCCGGCCAAAACTGCGCTGGAATATTTATGGCGCACGGGAGAAATTGCCGTCATTCGCCGGCAGGGTTTTCAAAAGGTCTACGACCTGAGCAAACGGGTGATACCTGATCCATACCATCGGGAAGAAGTCTCGCATGAAGCCTTTGTCAACTGGTCATGTTCCAGTGCACTTGACCGTCTCGGGTTTGCCACCGCGGGTGAAATAGCCGCATTTTGGGAAGGCGTTTCAATCGATGAGGTTAAAACCTGGATCAGCCAGCAAGGCGACAAGTTAGTACCGGTCGATGTAGAAACCGCCAAAGATAAAGAACTCCGTTTATCTGTTGCCTGGCATGATTTTCGAGACCGCCTGGCTGAGGCGGGCGAGGCGCCATCGCGCCTGCGTATCTTAAGTCCCTTCGATCCTCTATTGCGGGACCGCGCCCGCACAGAACGCCTGTTTGGATTTCGTTATAGAATAGAAGTGTTTGTGCCCGAGGCCAAACGTGAATATGGCTACTACGTATTTCCCATGCTTGAAGGCAACAGGTTAGTCGGCCGGATAGATATGAAAGCACACCGCAAAACGCGTGAACTCAATGTCAAAGCCTTATGGCTTGAACCCGGTGTACGTTTGAGCACAGGCCGCAGGGTTAAAATTGACGCCGAGATTGAGCGTATCAGAAAGTTCGCCGGCACAGACCGCATCACCCACCAGCCCGGCTGGCTTCGCTGTTAGGGCTGATATATATAAAAAGAGTTCTTTAATCACACCTCCATTTTGCAGATGACAGTTTGGGCCAGTCCGATTAAAACCGGCAGAACATCCATCTTACGAAAGCATTTCATGACATCTAAAATTTTACAACCGCGCGACCGTTTGATCGTTGGCCTTGATGTGCCGACAATTGACGATGCCCGCGCTATGGTCAACACGCTGGGAGATACAGTCAGTTTTTACAAAATAGGCATGCAACAAGTTTTTGCTGGCGGACTTGATCTTGCACAGGATCTTGTCGATCAAGGCAAGCAGGTCTTTTTGGATATGAAGCTGCTTGATATTCCCAATACGGTGTCGAAAGCGATAGAAAATATCGCCAAGCTCGGGGTTACCTTCACAACTGTGCATGCTTATGATCATGTTCTTCTAGCAGCCGTAGAAGCTCGCGGATCATCAAATCTCCAAATCCTCGGTGTCACAGTCCTGACCAATTTGGATGACAGCGACCTTGAACGCATGGGCATTGGAATGACGGCCGGAGAACTAGTTTTGACCCGGGCTAAAACCGCCTTAAATCTGGGCGTCGACGGCGTCATTGCCTCGGCGCATGAAGCCTCTGCCATCCATAGTGTGGTAGGTGACAAGCTGAAAATCGTTACGCCGGGCATTCGATTGGCCGGCGGTGATGCACAGGATCAAAAAAGAGTCATGACACCTTCTCTCGCCATTAAAGCCGGTTCGGATTATCTTGTTGTTGCGCGGCCCGTCATTCAGGCACAAGATCCGCAGCGCGCAGCCGCACTGATTATTGAAGAAATAGCAAACGCTGCATAAGATAAACTAGAGAAAGAATGAATTTATGAAGGGCTATTGGATTGCAAACGTAAGGGTTACCGATCAAGTTTCCTACGACAAATATATTGCCGGGTCCAAACCGGCATTTGAAAAATACGGTGCCAGGGCTCTTGCCCGCGGCGGCCGATATACCCAGTTTGAGGGCGAAGATCGTCCGCGCAATGTGGTGTTGGAATTTGCCAGTTATGAAGACGCTGTGAACTGTTATAATTCACCGGAGTATCAGGCCGCCCGCAAACACAGAGAAAATGCAGGTATTGCCTCGATTGTTATTGTTGAAGGCGCTGAATAGCAACCGCTGAGGATCACGGGCATGGTAGAATTGAAAGTTGGTGTGGTTGGTGCGGCCGGACGTATGGGCAGCGCGCTCGTACGCATGGTTCACGAAACGCAAGGTTGTGTTGTTGCCGGAGGATCAGAACGTTGCGGCAGCGAGGTTATTGGAAAAGATCTCGGTGAGGTTGCCGGTATTGGCACCCTCGGCCTTGAGATAGTTGATAATGCGTTGGATCTGTTTGTCGGAGTGGATGCGATTTTGGATTTCACCAGCCCGCAGGCAAGTGTGGAATTTGCAGCTATTGCCGCACAGGCGCGTATCGTTCACATCATCGGTACCACTGGATTTACCGAAGTTGAGGAAGAAAAAATAAAGGCTGCCGCCCGCCATGCCCGCATCGTAAAATCCGGTAACATGAGCCTGGGTGTCAATCTTTTGGCCGCGCTGGTTAAGCAAGTGGCTGGAATATTGGATGAAGAATATGACATCGAAGTGCTCGAAATGCACCATCGCCATAAGGTTGATGCGCCGTCTGGCACCGCTCTAATGCTCGGCGAAGCTGCCGCGAAAGGCCGCAATATAAGTTTGAAAGAAAACTCCGTGCGGGTGCGCGATGGCATCACAGGTGCGCGTAAAACTGGTGACATTGGATTTGCGACGTTGCGTGGCGGAAGTGTCGTTGGAGAACATTCTGTAATTTTTGCCAGCGAAGGCGAGAGAATAGAAATATCTCACAAAGCTTCTGATCGCACACTTTTTGCGCGCGGCGCTGTCAAAGCAGCCCAGTGGGGATATGACCAGCCACCTGGGCTTTACTCCATGAACGACGTCTTGGGCATCTGACACTTTTGCGGCCATTGCCAAGAACGGCAAAACGAATAAACCTGTATCTCTTTTTCTATAATTTACGAGTTCATATGATGACCAACCAACTTGTTCTTGTCCGCCATGGCGAAAGTATATGGAACAAAAAAAATCTGTTCACCGGGTGGAAAGATGTCGATTTGACGCAAAAAGGTATTGAAGAGGCTCATGCAGCCGGGCAAAAACTCAAAGCGCGCGGGATTTCGTTCGATATCGCCTTCACCAGCAAACTTGTGCGGGCACAGAAAACTTGCACCATTATGCTTGAAGAACTTGGCCAGCCTGATCTCAAAACTATTGAAGACCAGGCACTTAACGAACGCGATTATGGTGATTTAACTGGTCTAAACAAGGATGATGCCCGGGAAAAATGGGGCGAAGAACAGGTTCACATCTGGCGCCGGTCGTTTGACACACCGCCTCCCGGCGGTGAAAGCCTGAAGGGTACTGCAGACCGGGTACTGCCGTATTTCAGAAAAAATATTCTACCTGTTGTGCTTGAGGGTAAGTCCGTTCTGGTGGCAGCCCACGGCAATTCACTGCGCGCGCTGATCATGGAGCTTGACCGCCTCGGCGCCGATGAAGTTACAAAACTAAATCTGGCGACCGGCGTGCCGATTATTTATCTGCTGGATGATACCGGGCAGCCGATTTCCAAAACGGACCTTGCGGTTTAATTAGGTTTTTGGCACTGAGGCGGTGGATGCCGAAACAAATGTCTGCGGTGCTTCGCGGCTTTGAGCGATATAGGCGCGGACGAATTTTTTGATGTTTTCTTTGATGGCACCCTCGTTGGCCAAATTCAACCGATCGCTGAACACAAAGGATTCGTTGAATTTCGCTGTATGAGTTTCAGTAACCTCGCGGTCAAAAACAACACCGTTATCCTGGGTTCTAACAACTATATATTGAACCCGTGCCGTTACAGCTAGTTCAAGACCGAGAAACGGTTGCCTAAGCTCCTTTAACACCGCATTGATTTTATATTTCCCACCGGTGTCACTTAAGAGGGCATGAAGGTTCAGGGTTTCGCGCAGTGCCTTTTCAAATCCCTGTTTGGATACTTTGGATTTCCACAACGGGTTGTTTTTTGCCGCACCGTTAATGTCACCAATGCCGGTAGATTTCCATAAGGGAGAATTTTCTGTAATTACCACATCCGTGGTTACTGGTGCCACCATAGCTTCCGGTCTAACACCGCTGGCGCAGGCAGCCAGTTGAAGAATCATTAACGCTATGATGGTAAATTTATACATGGTTGATGTTTTCTTAGTAAAAAAACCTTGAAACACCTTCTTTTTGCACTGATTCGGTTAACGAGATAACACGTCGTGTCGACAAAAATTTACAAAAATTCCTGCTTAACGATCGTTTTTCTATTTGTTCTACAATCGTGTGGCGGCCGGATAGCGCAACCTGTCTTGCAGTTTAATGCGCTGGACGAAGCACTTACCTGCGAACATCTAAAAGCTGAATTCAGCCTTAACAAACAAAAGTTTAGCGCTTTGGACAAGGAAGAAGACAAGCGCAACCGGGACAACACGGCACAGTTGTTTATTGGTTCACCGCTGCTGCTTGATTTAACCGCAACCATAGATCAGGAGCGAGCCGCCCTTAAGGCCCGCAATACAGAAATCAAGCGGCTTGGAATTGTGAAAAACTGCCTGCCGTTTGAAGCTGACCTCGGTGATAAGGCATAATTCGCCAATTTTTCAGTTTAGGATAACAAGCCGGTTTCCCAGCCGATAATGGCATGTTTGCGGGTCAGGCCCCAATGGTAGCCCCCCAAAGCACCCGAAGCGCGCAGGGCGCGATGACACGGCACAACAAATGAAATAGGATTGCGTCCAACCGCCGAGCCAACGGCGCGTGCCGCTTTGGGCCGGCCGATATGCCGGGCAATATCGCCATAGGTAACAGCCCGGCCAAACGGCACCTTGAGCAAGGTTTCCCAAACGGTGACATCAAACTCACTGCCAATCAGTACCAGTTTCAATGGCTGGTCGATGCGCCAGTTTTCCCGATTAAAAGATCGTGAGGTAAACTGCCGGGTCAAAGCTTCATCTTGATAAAAATGAGCCTTTGGCCACCTGCCCATCATATCTTCCAAAGCCACTTTGCGGCCGTCTTCACCATCTTCGCAAAAGGCCAGACCGGCGAGGCCCCGGCTCGTAGCCATAGCCAACGAGGTGCCAAAGGGTGAATCATGGAAGCCATAGGCAATAGAAAGGTGTTCGCCACCGGCCTTATAATCACCTGGCGTCATGGCTTCATACTGGACAAAAAGATCATGTAAGCGGCTTGGACCCGACAGGCCAACTTCATAGGTTGTATCCAGAACACTAACAGAGTCAGCCAAAAGACTGCGTGCATGCTGAAGGGTAAGGGCGCGAATAAACTCCTTTGGGCTCACGCCTGCCCAGCGGGTAAAAAGTTTATGAAAATGAGTTTCGCTCAACTCCACATGGTGGGCGATATCTTTCAAGGGAGGATGGTCACGCCAGTTCCGGCCGAGAAATTCAATTGCCTTGGCAACAACAGCATAATCTTCTGCACCTGGTGCTCCCAACTGCCTTTCAGCCTGGGCAATATCGCTATTAGTTCTAACTGCATGATACATGATTTATCAGCCTTTCTCGAGTGTGGCTGGTCCAGCCGATCGTCGTATAAACAATGAAATACGAAGTTTTTGCCGTATCTGCCACCCGTTTCTTGCGCTCTAACTTGCTTTCAGGGCCGTGCGTAAAACGTCGGCAAATTCGGATTTTTCGTCCTGTGATAAAAAATTTCCGATTTCAAGATGGCGGCCATGTGAGGATAAAATCAGGGGATAGTTTTCATAATTATCCTCGTCATCGACGTTATGTTCAACCCGAACCCAATAGCGGTTAAACTGCCAGAACCGGGACCTGCCGTTGGGATTTACGTGCGTTATCACTAGGTCTTTGGCGTAGATGTCGATAATTTGACGATGCCTCCCGTCACGATAATTCACCTTGAAGGCTATGTATATCAACATAAGATCAAGACCAAAAAACCCTACGACTGGCCAGGCGCCGATGGTGAAAAAAAAGCACCCCAATATGAAACTCAGCCCAGAGAAAAAACCCATGAGGATGAAAAATCCCTGAGGTTCCAAGGACCGGTTGGGCGTTAGGACGGCTGAAAAGCTTTTTTCCAGCATATTTCCGAGGTCTGGCTTGGCAATGTGCATGGAAAGGATTTTAGATGTTTGGCATATTTCGGCAAGCACATTAATGTGATGAATGACACCGGGCGGAATTGCCAGATCGAATTTAGAAAAAAACTCCCTATGAAAAAACAACACATTGAAGAGATGTTCCAGCGATTTAAAGCCGCCTCGCCGAATCCGCAAGGAGAGCTCGAACACGTTAACGCCTATACGCTGCTGGTCGCTGTGGTTTTATCAGCGCAGGCAACCGATGCCGGAGTTAACAAAGCTACCCGTGCCTTGTTTGAGGTTGCCGATACACCGGAAAGAATGCTGGTATTGGGCGAGGACCGGGTTCGTGACTACATCAAATCAATCGGTCTTTACCGCAACAAGGCTAAAAATGTTATCGCCCTGTCAAAAATGATTTTGACGGAATTTAACGGTGAAATTCCCCAAACACGCGAAGCGCTTGAAAGCCTGCCGGGTGTCGGGCGCAAAACTGCAAACGTCGTACTCAATATGGCGTTTGGTCATCCGACAATTGCTGTAGATACTCATTTGTTCCGATTGGGCAACCGCACTGGTCTTGCACCGGGCAAGACACCGCTAGAAGTTGAAAAAAAACTTGAAAAGAATATCCCGAAGGAATTTCTGCTGCATGCTCATCACTGGCTTATTCTGCACGGCAGATATGTGTGCAAGGCGCGCAAACCAGAATGTGCGCGCTGCCTGATTAACGATCTGTGTGACTATAAGGCTAAGGAAATCGCTTGATTTCTTGGCGGCTTACCTACACCGGCTTTTGTGGAATCAGCTGATGGTCACCACGGTGCACCGCTTTAAAAGTATGCACCATGAAAGCTGTGGCAAACAAAGGGGTGAAGAGATTTATTATCGGAATGGTTGCGACAAAAGCTATCAGAATTCCGCCTGTCCAAACTCGCGCCCGATTGGCCCGGCGTAAATGTATCACCTCATCGTGGGGTAAATGGCGCAGACCACAAAGTTCAAAATATTCCCGACCAAGCAAATAGCCATTGCCACCATAAAACACCATAAGATTGAGGCCGGGTATCAGCGCCAGAATTAAGACCAAAATATTTACGCCAATAATGCTAAAGGTAAATTTGGCAGCAATGATTATTCCCTGAAGTGTGGGCAATTCCCTACCCTTGGGATCTTTGGGGTAGTGACTTTCTTCAACCGTTTCGGCAATTTCATCGAGGAAAAATGTCGCCACGAGTGAGGTAATCGGCAGTAGAAAAAATACCATTCCGGCGATGAGCCCCAAGCCTGTCATAATTGCAACCATCGTTTCCATCCACGGAAACGGCAGTGTCAAAAATTTCGACAGCACGTTTTCAATCGACAGCCACAAAAGGGTGAAAACCGCAATCGTTAAACCGAGAGATTTCAACAGCACCCAGCGAAATTTAGCAGAAAACAACTGCTCTACGGATTTGGCAGCAGCCTGGAACATACGAGGCTCGATTGAAAAGGATTAAAGACAGTCTATAGCTTTTCATATCATTTAGGAAATCGCTGCGCCGCTGACAAGTATTGATGCCGATGAAGCTCACTTTATTGCTTGCCGCCGCCTTCTTGCCTCGTTATGTTCCGCACGCTTGGCCAGTTTTGGCATGCGGCTTTCAGATTTCTCTATACAGGTTGGACTATGACAGGAACTAATTTTGATGTGCTCGGTATCGGAAACGCTATTGTTGATGTTTTAAGCCGAACCGATGATGCATTTTTGGCAGCCAATGGTCTGGCTAAAGGTTCGATGGCCCTGATTGACGATGATCAGGCTGTTACGCTTTATGCAAAAATGGGCCCGGGCGTGGAGATTTCCGGCGGATCCGCCGCTAATACTATCGCCGGTATTTCTTCCTTCGGTGGCAAAGGGGCCTTTATCGGCAAAGTACGAAATGATCAGCTCGGTGATGTTTTCGCCCATGATATTCGCTCTATCGGTGTTGATTTTTCCACCGCAGCTGCAACAAGCGGGCCGCAAACTGCACGCTGTTTGGTTTTAGTAACGCCCGATGGCGAGCGCACTATGAACACGTTTTTGGGGGCAAGCCAGAACCTCTCGGTAGATGATATTGAAGAAAATCAGATTGCCCGCGCCCACACACTTTATCTAGAGGGATACCTGTGGGATCCAGCCCAGGCAAAAGAGGCCTTTCTTAAAGCCGCCAAATTTGCCCATAAAGCCGGTCGCCAGGTGGCTTTGACATTGTCCGATGCCTTCTGTGTTGATCGCTACCGTGATGAGTTTAGAAACCTGCTTAAACAAGACGTCGATATTCTATTCGCCAACGAAGCTGAGATTACTTCTCTTTACGAGGTTTCAGACTTTGAGGAGGCAGCTAAACAGGCACAAATAGAATGCAAACTCGCCGTTTTGACCAGAAGCGAAAAAGGCTGCGTAATTCTCAAAGACAACGAACGCCATGAGGTTCCCGCCCTGAAGGTGGACGAGCTGGTAGATACAACCGGGGCCGGCGATCTGTTTGCGTCGGGTTTTCTTTTTGGTCTCACTCAGGAAAGATCACTTACTGATTGTGGCCGCCTCGGCGTACTAGCTGCCAGCGAGGTTATTTCACATATCGGTGCCCGGCCTGAAACATCATTAAACGACCTTGCCAAATCTCACGGCTTATAATTTTCGTAACTCGACTTCAGTAATGTCGTGAGTTTCGCCTTTGCGCAAAATAAGATCGGCACGGTGCCGGGTCGGTAAAATGTTTTCTTCAAGATTGGGCAGATTGATCGTCCGCCAGATTTGCGTGGCCGTCTTCCGGGTTTCCTCGTCATTGAGAGTAGCATACCGGTGGAAATATGATTTCGGATTTTGGAAAGCGGTTTCGCGCAGTTGAAAAAAGCGCTCGACATACCAGCGCTCAATCACATCGGCATCAGCATCCAGATAGATTGAAAAGTCAAAATAATCCGACACGTAAGGTATTAATTTGCCTCCCTTGGGCGCCCTGCCTGTTTGCAAAACATTCAGACCCTCGACGATCAATATGTCGGGTTGGTCAACGGTAATTCTTTCGCCTTCGAGAACATCATAAGCAATATGGGAATAAACCGGTGCTTCCACAGAGCTTCTGCCAGCTTTTACATCCGACAAAAACTTGAGAACACCTGCAACATTATAGCTTTCCGGAAAGCCCTTGCGCTCCATCAGCCCTTCGGCCTCAAGCCATTTATTGGAATATAAAAAACCGTCTGTTGGAACCAAATCAACCTTGGGATGGTTGGGCCAGCGCGCAAGTAGTGCCTGAAGAATACGCCCGGTAGTACTCTTGCCAACCGCAACGCTTCCGGCCAGGCCAATTATATAGGGGCATTTTTTGTCCCGGCCGCCGAGAAAATTATGAGTAGCCCGATGTAAGCTCTGACAGGAGGCAACATAAAAATTCAGCAGACGTGACAGGGGAAGGTAAATCTGACGGACTTCGTCCATCTCGACATTTTCATTAAGGCCCTGGAGTTTCTCCAGCTCTTCATTCGAAAGCGTAAGCGGTGTATCCGCGCGTAGTTTTGCCCATTGAGCTTTGGTGAAAAACCGGTAAGGCGAAAATTGTATTGGAGTTTTTTTATCCATCGGGGTCACGACTTGGTTCTTGCGGCTTTTTCAACATGACCGCTAACGCCTTGACGGGCACGCAAAATCGCCAAGACATCGGTTAGGGAAACATTCGCAGCTTCTAAAGTGACCAGCCAGTGGTAAAGGAGATCGGCGGATTCTTCGGCAAGTTCTTGAGGTGATCCCTCAATT
>JAJFHR010000271.1 GCA_021775515.1 Hyphomicrobiales bacterium
CCAGCATGGCCAGACCGGCAAAAATAATCAAAGGCGGCTTGTTGCGAACCAGCGGTGCGGCAATGGCAATGCCTTCGGTCAGATTATGCACGGTGAAGCCGAGGACGAGAAATGCGCCGAGCCCGGCAGCGCCCGCGGAAAGTGCCGCACTTATTGCCAGACCCTCGCCAAAATTATGCAAGCCGATTCCCAAGGCAACGTAGGTGGCTAGCGCCAGCCCGCTTGGAGAGCCCTGCCGCCGCCCCACGGCAATCAGTCCGAGACAGGTAATTGCAGCCACCAGCAGCACCATTCCGGTTCCCTGGAAGGTGGCAGCCGCCTGTCCGGCGAATTCGAGCGCTCCTTCCAATGTATCTATGAGAAGGAAGGCCAGCATGCCACAAGTCAGCGCCAGAAAAAACCGCATGCCCTCACGGTGAAGGCTGCGCATAAGGGGAAAAAACATAAGACCGATGGCCACCGGCAGAATTCCGACAAAACTTCCAAGAATTATCTGCGCGCGCAAATTGCCGACCCGGCCACGCGGATTATCAAGGGCAACATCAATCACATGTTCAAACGTTGCACCAGTGTCCGTAACCAGCTTTACAGCAAGCGCTTCACCCTGAACCCAGGGATAGGGAATTTTCAGCCACGCCGTAGAAAACCGTGGCAAGGTACCGGCAGGTGTCTGCGTAAAGCGCCAATAGGCATCGTCCACCTGAACTTGCGCAATCGTCATCGGTGCCGAACCGCCCGCGCGAACCTTGAGATGAATGCCATCATCATTAAGAAACAGGCGTTCGATCGTCAGTTTTTCCACCGGCGGAGCGGCGGTATTAAAAACACGCAAAGGATCGCTGGATATCAACCAGACACCGGCCAGGCCAAGCAAGAGCAAGGGCAACGTGATATAGGCGGTAAGCCAGCCAATATTTCGTCCCGCACGCGGTTGCTCGCTCTGTTCTTTATCCAAGGCCTCAATACCGCTCACGGCCTATTCCTCCACAACATCCAACAGCCCCATCCATCCCAGTTCGGCAAATTCCGATTGGTGGGCATGAAACATGTATTTGCCGACCTCATGGTCTTTGAATGAAAATTCGATAATGCCCCGCTGAGCCTGGCATTGCATGATGGTGTCAACTGTGCGTGAAGTAGGCTCCAAGGTCGTACCGTGATCGTAATAGTCGAAAAAATTTGCGTGCAAATGAAAGGAATTTATCAGGTCGAATTCCGTGACATTTACAAGATAGATGCGCACCGGCCGGGAACGTTCGATACGGATCGGGTGTTTCATGTAGTGGTGCGCGATTGTGTTGACCGCGTAAAATTCATTTTCCGCATCAAAATTAGTATCGAAGCCGTTCATCACCATGACCAGTTCCTGCCATTCCTGGTTTTCGGCCGACCCTAATTGGCGCGACTTTGCAACTTCCGCCTGCCCGGGGTATTTGGCTGGATCTGGATCAACGATAAAGGCACCATACATCCCTTTGTGAATGTGGCGGCGCAGCGGCAATGCATGACAATGATAGAGGTGGCAACCAAATGGTTTGGCATCAAACTCGTAGGTGAACTCTTCGCCCGGCGCTATTAGTCCTGGAGTTCCCGGAATGCCATCCATCCGGGCCGAATGAATTCCATGAAAATGCATGGAATGAGGATGAGAGCCCAAATTTCGAAACTCGATGCGCAAGCGCTCACCTTCCATCGCCCGCAAGGTCGGCCCGGGAACTCGCCCGTTAAACGTCCAGGCCGGAAATTTCACACCTGGTGCAATTTCGATCTCTTTGTCGATGGCGTCAACTTTGAACGTGCGTATTATCCGCCCGTCCGCATCTTTGGTCGCAACGCCGACATCCCAATCCGTCAACAAGGCAGTAGCATCAAATCCATTAATGCTGGCGTCAACATCGCCCACCGTCACCATATTGCCAATGTCGGATTGGTTGGAGGTGCTAGTATCAGGGGTTGCGGCAACACTGCTCGCCCCATGTTCGCCAGCATTCACCGGCGTGGTGCCGCCTAGTCCACCCAAAGCAGAGCCGCCGGCAAGCACGATGCCTCCCGACAACAGACCTCGGCGGTCTAAAGATTTTTCCAATAAACGCTTCACAACAGTTACTCCTGAATTCCTGCGGAACTTTATTGCGATTGAGAATTATTTGCAACAAATAAAGCCTGCCGCAATCCGCTATCCGCCAAAACGGTCAGATCCTGCGCTTGCGTTGGGAAAACGATTTCCAAGTTTCTGCTAGTTAAGGGCTCAGGTAACAATCACACCGCTACTTGATCGGGCGTGGCCTTTTTATCTATATCGCCAGATCTTTGAACAGCTTTGGGGCCATTTGAACAGCAAATTCCTTGAAGAGACGAACCGTGCGCGGAATATGCCGGTTACCGATATGCACCGCTGATAGGTCAACAGTGCGAAAGCGCCAGTTTGGCATGACCTCGACGAGGCGGCCTTGTTGAATTAGTTGGGGCGAAACCACTGCTGGCAGGGTGCCAATGCCGCCTCCGGAAACCAGCACTGATACGAGACCGGCATAATCGTTCATGGCAAGATGAGGCTGGAAAGAAATCGTTTTGCGTTTATCACCCTTGAAAAATGTCCAGGTATTATCTTGCGCCCAGTGCGAAAAATTCAACAACCGGTGATCGTGGAGATCGCTTGGCTGTTCTGGCGGTTTGTGGCGCGAAAGATAATCCGGGCTGGCAACAAGCAAATGCCGGAACACCAACAACTTGCGCGCAACAAGTGAGGAATCTTTCAGCGGACCAATCCGGAAAGCTATATCAACTCCTTCGGCAATATGATCAACATAGCGGTCCGTAACCATGATCTGCACACTGACCGCGGGGTACTCGTCTTGAAATGCGCTTATAATCGGTGCCAAAAAACTGTCTGAAATATTTGGGGGCGAGGATAGCCGAAGCGTCCCGCTAACTTCTCCCAATTGGTCGGAAACAATATTTTCAACCGCTTCAGCCACATCTACGCTGCGCTGTGCTTGTACCAGTACTTCGGCACCAATTTCGGTTAACCGCTGGTTCCGGGTCGAACGTTCCAGCAGGCGAACGCCAAGCTGATCTTCCAATTCGGCGACCTTACGGCTGACGGTTGAAATCGGCATGTTCAACGCGCGCGCTGCTTTAGAAAAGCCGTTGACTTCGACGACTTTTGCAAAAATTACCAGTGCGTTGAGATCAGACATTGATTATCCCGTATTTAGAAAATCGATTTCCAACATTAAGCTCTAATTTCAAAATTGGAAATCTCCTAAATTGTTCGACCACATGATGAATTCCCCCCACAGCAAATTAGGGTGGGAAATCAACTCAAGCCGGATCTAAGACCGAAACCGGGGATAACCAACCACAGCGAGGTAAGGGCGGTGAAATTAAAATCGAGACCAAAAAGGCAATTACACGGCTTAACCGCTCTACTATTTGGCCTTCTTTCCACGGCTATGGTCATGACACCATCCCTGGCCGCCGTGCAAGATATTACCATATTCGAATGTGGCCAGGCGACTACCCCCGACAAATCCATCTTTTCACCTGGAATTGACGTTGGTGTAGCCTATGAAATTCCGATCAACTGCTATCTCATCCGCCACGACAAAGGATTGATGATTTGGGATACCGGCCTTGCAGACGGTCTGATAAACAAGCCGGACGGCGTCGCCATCGCTAATGGCAAGCTTAAGATTTTTGTTAAAAAAACGCTGGCCTCGCAGCTTGAGGAAATTGGTGTTTCGCCAAATGAGGTGAAGCATATGGCTTTGTCACACATGCACCCGGATATTACTGGGAATACCAGCTTCTTCCCGTCTGCGACGTGGTACGTGCAAACGCCTGAGTTTGAGGCGGCTTTTGGCAGCAATCCGGAAAAATTTCGCTTTAATCCAAAAACCTATAGCGGCTTAAAGAACAACAAAACCGTGAAACTCGACGGGCGCCACGACGTATTTGGCGATGGGTCCGTGGTAATTGTTCCAGCACCCGGACACACGCCCGGCAGTCAGGTTTTGTACGTCGAAATGCCCTCGGGGCCGGTAATTCTGGCCGGCGACCTCTGGCCCTTCGAGACCAACCGAACCCATAACGTGATGGCACCCGACAATTTTGACAGCGAGATGACGCAAAAAAGCACGGAAAAAATCAACGAGTTGGCCAAAAAAACCGGGGCAAAAATCTGGATCATGCATGATCGCGATCAAAGCCGCAGCCTTCCCCACGCGCCGCAATCAATACGCTGATCAACGACACGGCTTGCCTCAATTTAATTTCCTATTTATGGGAATAAAATTTCCAAATTTACCTACTAATTCCGAAAACAGAATTATCATAGATTAAATCATCAAAATAATTTCAGTAATCCCAGGAAAAATCTATGAAAAATTCATCCAAAATAGCGTCTCTGGCTACCCTCGCCTTTATGCTTTCAGCAAATGTTTCAATGGCCCAACCGGGGCAAGAAACAGAAAAGATTAAAAAGGTAATTCAGGCCTATGAAACCGCCCTCAATGCATCAGATACTGACACTGTGGTGACACTTTATGCTGCTGACGGCGTATTTCTGCCGCAATACAAACCCTCGCAAATAGGTGCAGGGAATATCCGCAAGGCATATCAAAGCATATTTAAAGCGATCACCCTCGACATCAAATTCAAACTTGAGGAAATTAAACACCTCGCGCCAAACTGGGCCTTCGCCCGTTCAAACTCAAACGGTTTCATAACCATCAACGCCCTGGGGAAAAAAGGCCCCCAAGCCAGTCAGGAACTTTTCCTGTTCCAAAAACAAGATGACGGCGATTGGAAAATTGCCCGCTATGGCTTTTCCTCGACCAACCCGCCACGCAAATAAAGGACGCCAATCCAGATGGATCAAACAACAAAAATGGCCGATGTGCCGGCCCGTGTGCTCATGGCCACAATATTCATTCTATCGGGCATGGGTAAAACCGGCGCCTTTTCGGCAACCCAGAGCTATATGGAGAGCTTCGGCCTTCCGGGTATTCTTCTGGGACCGACAATCGCGCTTGAACTCACCGGTGGGCTTTTTTTGGTTCTCGGTCTGTGGACACGGTATGTAGCCCTCATCCTGGCAGGGTTTTCTCTTATCTCCGCACTAATTTTCCATAGCGATTTTGGCAATCAGGCTCAAATGATGCATTTTTTGAAAAATCTAGCGATGGCTGGCGGATTTTTGCTCCTGGTAAAACATGGGTCACCAACCTTGAGCCTCGATGGATATTTGGCCTCACGCAAAAAAACCTGACAATGACAACTCATATGAAAGTCGCAGTCATCCACAAGGCTGGCGGGCCCGAGGTGCTCAAACTCGAAACCCGCGCCATTCCCCGTCCGGCCGCCGGTCAGGTATTGATCAAGGTAAAAGCCTTTGGGCTTAACCGCTCGGAAATGTTTACCCGCCAGGGATTATCACCAACCGTTAAGTTTCCCAGAATCCTTGGCATCGAGGCGGTCGGCCTGGTGGAAGACGCACCGGGCAGCGACTTTCGCAAAGGTGATATCGTTGCCACTGCTATGGGCGGTATGGGGCGTCAATTCGATGGTGGCTATGCTGAGTTTACCTGCGTTCCCGCCGGGCAAGTGCATAGGCTTGAGACCAGTTTGGATTGGCAGACGCTTGGTGCCTTGCCTGAAATGCTTCAAACAGCCTGGGGCTCCCTCTTTTTCTCCCTGCAACTAAAACAGGGGGAGCGGCTCTTAATCCGCGGCGGCACAACTTCTGTGGGACTGGCCGCTGCCGCTATTGCCAAAAATCATGATGTTACAGTCCTGGCGACCACCCGAAAACAGGAACGCGAAACCTTGTTGCGCGACAATGGCGCTGATCATGTTCTCATTGATACCGGCGAGATCGCCAACGAGGTGAGAACAATTCACCGGGAAGGCGTTGATAAAGTGCTTGAACTTGTCGGCACAACCACACTCAGGGATTCTTTGCGATGTTTGAAGCCCAACGGCATTGCCTGCATGACCGGCACCGTCAGCAATCAGTGGGAATTTGACGCGTTCAGCCCAATGGAAGCAATCCCGACGGCCGTATGTCTGACAATCTACTCTGGGGGGCCGGTGGAATTCATCCAAACTCCGCTACAAGAGTTAGTCAGGCAGGTTGAAGACGGCGCGCTTAGAATAAAGACCGGACCGGTATTTTCACTCGACCAGATCGTTGACGCCCATCGATGTATGCAGACCAATAGGGCCAGTGGAAAAATAGTTGTTCTAACCTAGCAGGGTGCAATTTTCCCGCACTAAATTAGCACAATTGATTTTCACGCAGACGGCTTGGCGTAATCCCTAAACGCCGCCGAAACTGAGTTGTCATGTGAGCGTGTGAGGCAAAGCCGCAAGTCGCTGCAATTCCGGCAAGCCCTTGCGTTGAACCCAACATCAATTCGCGAGCGCGCGAGACCCGGCGATCAACGATATAATCATGCGGCGTTTTACCAACAGCAGCTTTAAAAGCGCGGTTAAAAAAACCCTGTGACAGGCCCAAAGTGGCGGCAATCTGCCCAACGGTGAGGGCATCTTCCATATGCTCTTCGATTATCTCATCGACAAGTTTCAACCGCCGGTCCGTCATCCATCTCTGCGCAGGTGGACCGACCGTAGACCCGCTGAGAATGCCAGCAGCAATCGCATGAAGGTTGACGATGCAACATTCTAAAGTGAGACTATCAATGCGGCCGCCTGAAAGCAGCGCGGCACGCAAAACCTGTGCAACGCCGATAGCTGCAGGTGAGACAAAATCGTTAAAACGGCGTTCAGCCGGTAAGTTGGGACAATCATCTGTTGGCAATGCGACCGTGAGATATTCCCCGCCAATAGTTGAGGTGGAAGCAACATCACATCCCCTAGAGACATAGGCCAGACTATTGGGGCGGGTTTTAAATGAACTGCGCCGCGATGAGGCAAACGCATGGGTGCCCGATTGAGTTTCAAAGGCAAATCCAATTATCGCAGTATCAGCCACATAATGGGCATCATAAGCTCGCCGCGGAAGAAGTTTCACCCGCGCGCCATTTCCGGCGATTATTTCATGCTGAATTGACCTGCTGAATGTACACCGTCTGTCACTTAAATCCTCAAACATGCCCGACCTTATCACCAGACCCCGACACGGAGCTACTCCCGGCCTGGAAATTTACAAATTTTAGGTCAGAATTCTGAAAGCCGAAATCCGCGCAAATGCATAAGTGAGGAATATACCCCCATTTCACAGCAAAAGATTTCGGAGCAAACATGTCGCTATTCACATTAAAAGAACTCGACGCGGCGGCAAAAATTGTCCGCACCTTTGTTCAACCAACCCCTCAATACGCTTGGCCTCTGCTGCACAAACGCACGGGCGTTGAAGTAATCGTCAAACATGAAAACCATACGCCGACAGGAGCCTTCAAAGCGCGCGGTGGTTTGCTTTACGTGGACACACTTCACCGCAGCGGCCGATTGCCCAAAGGGCTTGTGACGGCAACGCGGGGAAATCATGGCCAGACTATCGCAGCAGCGGCCACCCGTTACGGCATTCCTTGCAAAATTGTTGTCCCCGAAGGTAACTCCCTCGAAAAGAATGCCGCCATGGAAGCATTCGGCGCAGAATTGATTATAGCAGGCAGGGATTTTGATGAAAGCCGGGCAATTGCGGCGCAAATTCAGCATGATCATAATTTTCATCTCGTACCGCCGTTTCACTTTGAAATTGTAAAAGGTGTTGCAACTTATGCACTCGAATTGTTCACCGCCCACCGCGATCTGGCCGTTGTTTATGTTCCAATCGGCATGGGTTCAGGTATCTGCGGCTTGATAACTGTTAGAGACCTGCTCGGGCTCGAAACCGAAATCGTTGGCATAGTCTCTGACAATGCGCCTGCTTTTGCCCTGTCTTTTGAGGCCGGTTATCCGGTGTCTACTAAAACCGCCGTCACCTTTGCCGATGGCATGGCCTGCCGCGAGCCTCAACCCGAACCCTTTGCCATCATCAAGGACGGCGCAGCGCGAATTTTACAAGTATCCGACGATGACATCGCTGAAGCAATCCGTATTTATTACACTGACACACATAACGTGGCCGAAGGTGCAGGTGCAGCACCTCTGGCCGGCTTAATTCAGGAAGAGCAAAAATATGCCGGTCAAAAAGCGGGCGTCATTCTTTGCGGCGGCAACATAGATAAATCAAAGTTCAAGGACGTTCTGTGTGATCGCACACCCGGTGCATAAAAAATTATGCAAGCGTGGAGATTGTATACTTCTTTAAATGAATGACCTTAAGCAATAATTCACGCCAAGATCGTATGATTCCAGCCTGATAACACAGGTTGGCAATCACCATGTTTTTCTGGCAGAAAATGTCTCTTTCAACAAAAATGCTCCTCAGCGTGGGAACAGCCCTTTTCCTTATGCTTATACCGTTGTTCGGCTGGGTTATCTTCAGTGAACGGACTGAGATCGAAGCCCATGCAAAACAACGCGCCCTAACGGCTCTTGATATGCTCGAAACGGTCCACGTCAGTTCCATGCTCAGCCGAATTCAGATAGCAGACAATGATCCGGCCATTAACGCCCTAAATAGAACCATGGAAAAATTCTCCAGCCAAAGCGACGGAGTAAAACTCTGGCTGGTTATGGGTAAAAAATTAATCGCCTACCAAACCGCCAAAGGACAGTCCGAGATAGAATTGCCCCAAGATGCGGCCGATGAGGAAGTCCTCAAGACCGGCCAAATCATCAGCGGCATATCCAGCACCGGTTCGTACAGAATGACAAGACCCGTCACCCTTGGTGAGGGAACAGCCGGCAATAACAAATGTTATGGCTGTCATAGTCGGCGGATGGGCATAAATGAGGGTGAAACTTTTGGCGCCTACAGTGTAGCTATTGATTTGAGCGCGCCGTTGGCAACCTGGAGACAAAAGGCTATTACCCAAACATTTGCCGGTGCGGGCATTGTAATTGCCACCCTGGGCCTGATTTATCTGCTGCTGTTCATCACCGTTATTCGGCCCCTCAATCGTATTGCCGGTGCCACAGCTACCGTTGTCGAAGGCGACATAGAAATTGAATTGGAAGCAACAGAACGGCAGGATGTTCTTGGAAAACTTGCCAATGCCCTGCTGGTATTTCGCAGAAACGTTGTCGACAACCAGAAACTGGAAATGGACAATTTTCGCGCCGAGGAACTTGCCCGGACGGCACAGGCGGCTGACAGTCTAAAATCGGAATTTCTGGCTAATATGTCTCACGAGATACGCACCCCGATGAACGGTATCATGGGGATGGCGGAGTTATTGACAACAACCGAGTTATCCTCCCGGCAAAGAATGTTCGCCGACGTAATTTTCAATTCAAGCACAGCATTATTGACCATCATCAATGATATCCTTGATTTTTCCAAAATCGAGGCTGGCAAGCTGGAACTTGATCCAGCCCCCTTCTGCCTTGGTGCAGCCGTTGAGGACGTAGCGACACTTGTCTCTGGCAACGTTGCCGAAAAACATCTCGAATTGATCGTACGGGTTCAGCCGGACCTTGCGGATAATGTTGTCGGTGATGCCGGGCGCATACGTCAGATCCTGACCAATTTGCTGGGAAATGCGGTCAAGTTCACCGAAACCGGACATGTATTAGTCGATGTATCTGGTCACGAGATTGAGGATCGGGTCAAATTGACGATTTCGGTAACGGATACCGGGATCGGCATCCCAAGTGAACAACTTAAAACAGTTTTCGAAAAATTCTCCCAGGTCGATTCTTCATCAACCCGCCGCCACGAGGGCACCGGCCTCGGTCTAGCCATTACTCACCGCCTGGTTGGTCTCATGAGCGGTGAAATTGGTTGCGAAAGTACCCCGGGGGAAGGCTCAACATTCTGGCTAACGATTGAACTTCCGATAGACAAGTCTGCGCAAGGGCAAATATCTCAATCTGCCGAAATAGCCGGTGCCCGCATTATTGCGATTGATGATAACGCTGTTTACCGCTCAATTTTGTCCGAGCGGTTTAACGCATGGGGGCTTAATGAAAAATCAGCCGCATCCGGTCTTGAGGGATTGGCCATGCTACGCCAGTCGGTACGTGACAGGGAACCAATTGAAGTAGTGGTGCTCGATTATAATATGCCCGATATGACCGGTCTTGATGTTGCCCGCGTAATTCGCGGTGATGATCAGCTTCAAAACATCGCCATCATCATGTTAACCTCACTCAACCTCAAAAGTGAAAATGCCGAATTCAAGTCTCTTGGAATTGAGGCTCAACTGACCAAACCTGCCCGAACATCGCAACTCCATGAAAATATAGTCAAAGCCCTTGCCAGGTCGCACTCGTTCCAGGTTGGCTCGAGGCCTTCTCATAACAAACAAACAAAACCGGTTGAGATAAAAATCTCTTCGCCGAAAGCCACCATTTCAACCGTCGCAAAAATTTCTGACCATCCAGAACCGCAGCCATGTCAGGCTGTAGATACGGCAACTGTTTGTGAAGAAACAAAAATAAATCCGAAGAACATTGACGAAAACACTCCGAAAAACGTTCAAAGCGGGAAAGAGAAATCATCAAGTTTCCTGACTTTCACCGCGGGAAACAAAACGCAGCCAACCCCAAAACCGCAATCCAGCCCCGGCTCCGGCCCATTCATTCTTGTCGCCGAGGACAACGACATAAATCAGCTCGTGTTCAAACAAATTCTCGAACATTTAAAATACAATTTCAAAATCGTCGGAAACGGTAAGCTGGCGGTTGAAGAAATAATCTCCTCGCGACCCGAAATTGTCTTGATGGACGTTTCAATGCCGGTAATGAACGGCCTCGAGGCAACCCGTGAAATTCGCAAGTTGACGGGAGACGGTGGTAGCTTGGCTGGATATAGCCCGGTGATTGTCGGCGTTACGGCCCATGTGTTAAAAGGTGACCGCGAAAAATGCCTGGAAGCCGGTATGGATGATTATGTACCCAAACCCGTCAGCCCGGATATGCTTGCCCGAAAGGTTGAAAAATGGCTGACAAAGCGCACCCAGCGCAAAATTGCCTAACCATCATCCGGCATCATTAATTCAACCTATTTGCGCTCGCTGATAATGATAATAGCAACACCGGCGATCACAATGGCACCACCGAGGGCTGTTTGCCAGGTAAGGCTTTCGCCCAGAAAGACCGTGGCGCCGATAACTGAAAATACCGGCAATAATAAAAGAAACGGACCCACGGTTGAGACCGGATGGCGGCGCACCAGCGTATACCACAGGCCGTAACCCAAAGCTGTCATTACGAGCCCGAGATAAATCACCGCCGCCCATACCCTCCAGTCAGCCGATACTAAAGCTGCTATCTGGCCACTTTCAAACACCAGCGACATGACCAATAATTGAGGTGCGGCAAACACCGCGACCCAGGCCGTCAACGTCAAGCCGTCGATATTTTCAAGCCGGCGAATTAAGGCCTGCCCAACCGCCCAGGTAAAAGCGCCTCCCACGACTAAACTCAACGGCAACCAGGCGTCACCAAGCTGCGGGGCTCCCGCAATCAGTCCGACACCGGAAAAGGACACCGCGATGCCCAACCATTTTTGCAGTCCTGCGATTTCCTTCAAAAACAACACCCCGATAAATACCAGGAAAGGTACCTCGAGTTGAACAACCAGAACGGCGATCGAGGCATCCAGGTCTTTAAGACCGGTAAAAGTCAGGCTGTATTGAACCGCCGCCGAAATCAGCGTGATCCCGAAGATGGCCTTTAAGTGTTGTTTGGGAATCCGCACAAACCACACCAGCACCACAGCGGTTACGCTAAAGCGCAGTGACATCAAAAAAATCGGTGGAATTTGAGCAATTGCAGCTTTGGCGAAAACAAAACCCATTCCCCAGACGAACGGCACGGAAATGCCCATGAGAAAATCGACAGGCTTCAATCGCATAATGCGCCGCGCTCCTCGAGAAGATTATTGCTACACCCAAGTGGCGGCTGTTCAGCAATTAAAATCTAGAGGATTGGCACAGCCTTGTCGCGTGGTTTTTAAATCAGATGTCAGGATTTAAGTTAAACGCAACAATCTCGGATCAAACAATTGAAAAACGCCGCCTGCAGCAGTTATATCTGATCGTCTGATGGGCAGAAAAAGTCGCCGGTTTCAGGATCCAGCAGCCACAATTCACCGCTCGAAATATCGAACCATCCGCCATGAAGGCTTAAGCGGGCTTTGTTCTCAAGGATGGAAACACAGGGAAAAGTTCGAAGGTTTTCTATCGAATTCCGGACTGAGATGCGTTCGAGAGCCGTCTGACGTTCGGCATTTGTCATCCACTGATTTGCAGCAATCGCCTGTGCGGCAGGGGCTAGAAGTTCCATCCACTTGCCGATGAAGTCACCGGGAGATAGAGGTTCAACGGAAGGGTCCAACGCTGCTTTGATGCCACCGCATCGGCCATGACCCAGCACCACGATATGTTTTATCTTGAGACTTTGCACGGCAAATTCAAGGGCAGCTGATGTCGAGTGATATTCACCGTCTGGCCGGTAAGGCGGGACAATGTTAGCGACGTTGCGAACTACAAAAATTTCGCCTGGCAGTGCATTGAATACAATCTCCGGTGCGGCACGGGAATCACAACACGCTATTACCAGGATCTCTGGCGTCTGGCCCTGCTCGGCGAGCAGGCGATAACGCTCGCTTTCTTGAGATAACCTTCCCTCTTTGAATTCGCGGTAACCCTTGAGAAGGCTGGGTGGAAACACTGTCATCGAAGAGCTAATATCAGCATTAACACAGCTTATCAACTCCAATGACCTCGCGGCAACGGACCGGATAAACTTTTCACCGGTTCAGCGGCAGGCACTCTAAAAATGAACATTTGAGCGATCATTCTAAACTAATGGCGTCAATTGCTCAAAACACCTTACAAAGTTCAGGTTTTGAACACGAGGTGGACCAGAACGGATCCAGTCTCCATAAACCTTTAAACTTTAAACATTATGCTCAATCCCAAATTCGGTTGCCGGCAGGTTTTGGCGTGTATTTTGTTGGTCAAAAATTACATCACCACAGCTTGCGACACCGGGCCAAACTTTGGGCAAATGAGAGACTTGATGGCCTCAACAGACAGTCGACCGAGTTCTGATTTTCAGGCGGCATCACCCGGTGGTTTTGCCAACAAGGTTGTTCGGGCTGTGTTGGCGCGGATATCAGACAAACAAATTTCCTTTGCCGTCGGCAAAATTTATGGGCTTAAAGTAGGTGGCGCTGCAATGGCCTACTTTGTTCAACTCGCCGTTGCTTTTTATCTCGGTTCGACGAATTACGGTGTTTTTGCCTTGGCCTGGATCATAGCCACCACGTTGGGGCAGATCTGCTGTTGCGGTTTCAATGATACAACCGGCCGATTTTTACCGGCATACCTGGCGGTTGGAGACAAGGCGCGGGCGCGGGGATTTGTAGGTTTTGCCTTTCTGTTCACAAGCTGGGTGTCAGTCATCGTTGCCGGGTTCTTAGTGATAACTACGGTTTTGGCCGGACCCCTTTTCCCGGAAATTTACTTTTGGCCGGTTGTGCTGGCTCTGCTCAGCGTTCCCGCCTTGACCTTTACACACCTGAAGGAATCTGTCGCTGTTAGCCGTTCGCTGATTTTATCCGGCTTATTTCCAACCTACATTCTGCGTCCATTATTTTTAACTCTTTTCACCGCACTGGTCGCGATTATCGCCCACAATAATACCCCCAAAGTCGCCGTTTTGGGATTGTTGCTGGCAAGCTTCGCCGTAGCGGTTTTTCAAGCCCGCTTTTTGGCCAAACCTTTGATGGCGGAGCTTGGCCTGGGAGAAAAAATAGTTGAACGCGCCCATTGGCTGAAGACTTCTTTGCCACTTTTCCTGGCGCAGGGTTTCTTCGTACTTACAACCAGCACCGACGTTTTAATTCTGTCATTCTTCGTTCTGCCCGACACTCTTGGCATCTATTTTGCTGCGGCAAAAATGGTGGCTTTATTATCCTTTGTCCATGCCGCTGTGGCATCGGGAATTACGCGCAGGCTTTCCGAAGCCTGGGCCCACAATGATTTGCCACTGTTTAAACAACAGATACAGCGCGGTCGATTGTGGATGATTGTGCCAACGCTGCTGGGCGCTGTAATTCTGTTTTTGCTGGCACCCTTCCTGCTCAAAATGTTTGGTCCTGAATTTATCGCTGGCCAGCCGATCGTAGCCATACTGATTGCCGGAGTTATCGCTCAAGCCGCCGGCGGGCCAATCCAGGAAGCGTTGATTGTCAGCGGAAATCAAAAAGCGGTTTCTTTAATTATCGGCGCCTTTTTTATATTGAACCTGATATTTAGCCTGGTTTTGGTGCGATACTTTGGCATGATGGGTGTTGCCATAGCCTCCGCCTGCACCGTTTCAGCCCGGATAGCGGTTATGTTTTTGTTCGCCCGCCTGCGTTCGTCATTTACAGCGGCGTAAATTTTCCTGCCGGCATGCACCTATAGCAACTTCTTAGTTCTACCTAACGGCCAGCGCGGAATTTTGCTGTTCCAGCCGAAAAGTACTTTTCAAAGCCAATGGCCCGAGCGGAAGGAAATGAATAAAAGCAAAAGAGCTCCGCCAGCAAAGGCAGCGCCGGTATAAAATACCATTGAAGCGCCAAACATCTGCCACACCCCGCCTGCCAGCAGGCTGGCAAACAAAAGCGCAACACCATTGACGAAATTATATATGCCAAACGCCGTGCCGCGCAATTGAACCGGAGCGCTGTCCGCTACCAGAACCGATAGCAATCCTTGCGTGAGCCCCAGATGTACCCCCCATATCGCTACTCCAGCCATCACCATCACATATCCTGAAGCGCTGGCCAATGCCAGCTGGGCGAAAATGAGTGCAACGAAACCAAGTGCCAACAAAATTC
>JAJFHR010000272.1 GCA_021775515.1 Hyphomicrobiales bacterium
ATGATCGAGACCATCAACAAACTGGTCAGAACCTCACGGCAGATGTTGCATGAAATTGGCCGCGAACCAACGCCTGAAGAGCTTTCCAACAAACTTGCAATGCCACTGGAAAAGGTGCGCAAGGTGCTCAAGATTGCCAAAGAGCCAATTTCTCTGGAAACACCGATCGGGGATGAAGAAGATTCTCATCTGGGTGATTTTATTGAAGATAAAAATGCAATTTTGCCAATTGACGCTGCTATTCAGTCCAATTTGCGTGAAACAACGACCCGGGTACTGGCCTCACTGACACCGCGCGAAGAGCGCGTCTTACGCATGCGTTTTGGCATCGGCATGAATACCGACCACACCCTGGAAGAGGTTGGCCAGCAGTTCTCGGTTACCCGGGAGCGTATCCGTCAAATTGAGGCCAAGGCTCTGAGAAAGCTTAAACATCCCTCGCGCAGCCGTAAGTTGCGCAGCTTTCTGGATAACTAGCCGGATTATCCAGTGCAATTAAGATTAAGACTGCATCAGTTGTTGAACTGATGCAGTCCTTTATTTTGAGCGGGTAACATGTTTGTGCGGGACTCCGGATATTTAGTGCTGCGCGCGCCGTATTGCCATAAATTCATTTCACTGTGAGCCTTTGGCAAAAAGAGATTGAACATGTTGGAAGTGCCATTGGAGAAATATTCGCAACCGCCGGCAATTGAGCTCAATGATGAGCAATTGAGGCAAGCGCGATCGATTAGTGATTGGTTATTACAACTCGCCATTGACGAAACAGAGCCTGCCCGAATTTTTGATGGGCTTTGCCAGCGTTTGCATAATGCTGGCGTGCCTGTCGATCGGTCAATGTATTCAGCCGAGACACTCCATGCCGAGCAAACCGGTTATGGCCGTGTTTGGAGGCCGGGTGAACAATCTATTTATATCCCCTTCCTTTATGGCAGCCGTACGGATGAACTTTATCTCAACAGTCCCTTTGCCTGGGTGCATGAACATCGGCGGTGTTTATCAATACGCATCGCGGAGGCCAGCGATGATTGTTTCGGGATCATTCCCGATCTCAGGAAAGAAGGGTTCACCCACTATCTTTGCCTGCCGTTGTTTTTTACGACCGGGGCGAGAAATGGATTAAGCTTTGCGACCAAAGACCCGGAGGGGTTGAGCCCGTATCATGTCGCTCTGCTGGAGGAGATTTTGCCAGCGTTCAGGGCAGTGGCTGAAGTAAAATCATTTGACCAGCGTATGAGTTCGGCGTTGCGGACCTATGTCGGCGATGAACCCAGCCGCCTGATTTTGGCAGGCGACATACATCGCGGCTCTGTAAAACGTATTCGATCAGCGATCATGTTTGTGGACATGCGCAATTTTACCGCGCTTTCCGCGGAGGTTTCTGAAGATAAGCTGGTTGAAGTGTTAAACGAATATTATGACTGTGTTGTGCCTCATATCGAAGCGGCTGGCGGCGAGGTTTTGAAATTTATCGGCGATGGCATCCTGGCCGTCTTTAGAGCCTCGCCAGGCGAGGGTCCCGATGCCTGCCGGCGGGTGCTGGGAGCCGTCAAACTGGCGCTTAAGTCAATTGACAGTCATAATGTTGAAGGCAAAAAGGGCAAGGAGCGGCCTATTCATGCCGGTGTTGCTCTGCATTTTGGCAATCCGGCCTATGGCAATGTGGGATCGGGCACGCGTCTTGATTTTACCGTCATTGGTCGCGACGTCAATTATACCTCGAGAATTGCGGATTTGTGTTCGAGTTTTGACTGCCGGATTTTGATGTCGGAAGCATTTGTTAAACGATTGCCAGAAACAGCTTTTAAGGCCTTTGGCACGTTCAACCTTCCCGGTGTGCCAGAGAAGACAACCCTATATGTCCCCAGCAGCCCTCAAACAGATTTCTAACCCAGAGCCTATATCAACAGATCATGCTCTAATTCAATTGCCAGGTTATGTTCACCTGAAGGCTGACCGATTGTTCCCCTGCTTCTATCGGTACCGCAGCGGCTTCGGCCCGCAAGGCCACAGCACCTTGAGCAAATTGCGGACCGGGACGTTGAAGCTGGCCTTCCGATAAGGCAATAATCGGCCCGAGCTGGTTGTTGGTGGCTTTTGCATAAAGCTGTGCTTTGCGGTAGGCATCTTCGACCGCGCGTTTTCGTGCCTCGTCCTGCAATTTTTGCGGATTATCGAGCGAAAATGAGATGCCATTAACCTGGTTGGCCCCCAGGGTGATTACCTTATCCAGTATGCGGCCGAGGTCCTCTAGTTTACGCACCGTAATATGTACCTTGTTTTGAACCTGGTAGCCGACAATTTCAGGAGGTTTTTGGCGGTTTCTCTGGTCATAGACATAACGGGGATTGACCGAAAAACCGGTGGTTTGAATATCCGCTGTCTTAATACCGGCTGATTTGATGCCTGCAATTATTTTTGTCATCGACGAGGAATTGGCGGCCAGTGCACTTGCTGCGGTATCGCCCTGTGAAACAACACCGCTGGTAATCCGGGCAATATCAGGTGATGCGGTTACGTTGCCAATTCCGCTCAGGCTGAGGCGGCGCTGGGTTTTGTCAGCCTCGGCAAGCAGGGGGACTGCGGTTAAAACCAGCCAGCTCAAGGTAATTAGGCTCAAGCGATGAATGTAGGCCAAACAGTGGATCATGATCTCTGTCCCAATACGATTTATGTGCAGCACCGCTCAAAAGCCTCGGCATAAGGGCAGGCCGGTCAAGCTAATCCATGGTGGTCAATTGAGACTGGATTAGGGCAGCGGCATATGAAGTGCAAGTTATTCCTTCGAATTGATTCGGTTTCATCCTTGCTCCGAAGCTCTGCTGATATGTATCATTGACAAAAATACTTGATATCGCCAAATTTTCTTTGTCTTCTGGCCGTGTTCGGTGTAGGCACATTCCCCAAGGGCCTGTAGCTCAGTTGGTTAGAGCCGACCGCTCATAACGGTCTGGTCGCAGGTTCGAGTCCTGCCGGGCCCACCACTCTTCCCCAAATTCTCAACCGTCCCTAAAAGGCTTGTCGCGGGTCTTGACAAGTTAACAGTCTTCGGGCGCAGTATTTCCTTCATCGCTGGCAGCTATCCAGCCATCGCCACTGAACGCCACTCCAACATCGCATTGTTGCGAAACTGGCGTAGTGTTGTTCGTGAGATCAGGTGGCGCTGTGTGTTGAAAAGGTTATAGATGGCGGCGTGTGTGGAGAGAAATCGTTGGGCTGATTCGGGCAACTTGAAACGCTGCATCTTTCGCTCTCTTCGTCGGACAGGTTGATGCGAATTTTCAGCTCTATTGTTCTTGTATTCGCGAGTTTCATGGTGAGCTTTCATACCCAATTCGCTAAACGCGGTACCATAGGAGCGCAGTTTATCGGTCATAACAAAATCCGGAGCAAAGCCCTGTTTCTTCAGTAATTTACGCATCAATTTCAGTGCAGCTGTCTTGTTCCGGCGAGATTGAACCAGAACTTCCAGAACCTCTCCTTCATTATCAACAGCGCGCCACAGATACATCCGCTTGCCGTTGATTGACACAAACACCTCATCAAGGTGCCACTGGCTATTTGGGCACGGCCTTCTGCAATTGATCTCACGAGCATAATCTGCTCCGAACTTCAAAATCCAATACCGAATACTCTCATAGGAAATATCCAGGCCACGTTCGGCAAGGAGATCCTCGAAATCGCCGAAACTCAGTGTGAAACGGAAGCATAGCCACACTGCATATTAGCTGACTTCGACAGGGAAACGATGACGCTTGTAAGAAATTTTCTTCATCCGCAGAGGCTACTGTGATTTGATCGACAGGAACCAGTGAGTTAACTTGTCAGTGCCGAAAGTGAGTTATGAGTAAATGTCTACTTTTAATAAGAGGGCGATTGCGCGTCCAGCTCGCCTTTAATTTCTTCCATTGCGCTGATGCGATTATGAGCTGCATCACCGGCGCGCCGGACCACCATTCCCATTATGGACTCAAGAAGCACCAAAGTGGCAACATGTGATGGGAAAAATTGCGGACTATCCGTAGATACAAGAAAACCCGCCGATGCGGATTTTAGAACCGGCGAAGCGATACCGTCTGTAATAGCAACAACATAAGCACCGCGTTTCGCTGCCAGATTAGCAGCGTTGATAGATAATCTCGCATAAGGCTTCTGTGTCACAACGATAGCAGCATCACGCTCATCCAAATTACTCACAGCTGCCGATAGCGAATAACCATCCGGCTTTGCTAGATGCCAGTTCCCAAGGGCTAAATCTGCCATATAAGCCAGGTACTCTATTAACGTTCTGGAACTCATCGCACCTATCAACAAAACGTTGCGCGCCGAATTCAAACGATCCGCTGCCTCCGCCAGGCGTTGCGTATCCGTATTGGCCATAAGTTCTTGAATACTCGAAATAGCAGCGGACGCCTGCTTCAAAACATAATTACCCGGTGTTTTATGCGCTATATCCGGATCAAGTGCCTGGAGTGCTTTCACTTTTTCCGCAAATTTCGAACCGTGTTGTTTAACCTCGCCCCGGCAAATTTCCCGCATATCCTCATAGGTTTCGAAACCAAGAGCGCGAGCCAATCTTGAAAATGTTGGCGGAGAAAGTTCTGCCTTACCGGCGACATGTCGAAGTGAATGTGTGGCGATCTCTATGGGATGATCCAACAGAAATTGGGCAGCATGCTTTAATTGAGGACTGAGTTCCCCAAAGCGCGATGAAACGCGGTCTTGTATGATTTCGGCTTCCCCCAATTTACAACCCTTACTCCAAATTTTGTATCATTTGATTTGTATATTGATAAATATTGAAACATATGTCACAAATAAAATCAACAGAAATTAATTTGAGCGAGATAAAGAAGTGGCGTTTGCAAATTTGCCTTCTCACGCATCTGTCGTTGTTATCGGCGGCGGCATCATGGGGTGTTCAACTCTCTACCACCTTGCCAAAGAAGGCGTGATCGACGCAGTTCTGCTGGAACGCAATCAGTTAACATCCGGGACAACATGGCATTCCGCTGCACAGGTTCGTGCATTGCGTTCCACCCGCAACCTTACTGATCTTATTCGGTATTCTGTCTCGCTTTATTCCAATCTTGAAGAAGAAACCGGGCAGGCGACTGGCTGGATTAATAAAGGATCTCTTTCTATCGCAACAAGCCAAGACCGTCTCACTCACATCAAACGGCAGGAATCCTTGGCGCATCTATATGGTGTTCCTGCCCAATCTATTTCGTCTGGCGAGGCACACGAGCGCTGGCCGATGATGAACGTTAAAGATGTTGTAGGCGCAGTTTGGTCTCCGGAAGATGGACGGGTAAGCCCGTCTGATCTCTGTGCAGCACTTGTCAAAGGTGCAAAATCTCGAGGCACCAAAATATTTGAAAATACCGGCGTTACGGGAATCTTGACCAGCGGCGGAAAAGTTATTGGCGTCGAAACTGGCAAAGGAACCATTAAATGCGATGCGATCGCCGTATGCACCGGCCTATGGAGCAAACAAGCCGCTGCACTGGCAGGCGTTCATATACCGGTTTGGCCTTGTGAACATTTTTATCTGTTGACGAAACCCATCGAAGGTATTTCAGGCAACATGCCGACATTGTCGGATCATGACAGCCATCTCTATATCCGCGATGATAGTGGAGGACTTTTGGTAGGGTGTTTTGAGCCG